>QJYE01000214.1 GCA_003235785.1 Nitrospirota bacterium | reverse complement strand
CTGGAGCGACTTCAGGGCATGCGGGCGGAAGACGGGAGAAAATTATTGGTGGTGCCTTTGCCCATGCCAGGGCCGCTGTTCTTTGAAGGCCGTCGACTGCCTGCGAGTTATGCCAATTTTTATATTGGGAATCGTACTGTTCTTGTGCCGACCTTTAATGATCCCAATGATCGTGTGGCCTTAGAAATCTTGGCGGAACTCTTTCCAGATCGAACGGTCATGGGTATCCATGCCGTAGATTTGGTCTGGGGGTTTGGGACCATCCATTGTTTAACGCAACAACAACCTGCTCCCTGACCTGACTCGACAGACCTGATTTTTCTTCTTATTTTCCCCATTTCTGGCAAAGGAATACTTTTAATGACCATGAGTTCAACTTCTTTTGAAAAGATGACCCTTGCTTCCCCTTTGCGTATTGGCTGGGTTGGAGTGGGGGTGATGGGCGCTCCTCTATGTGAACATCTTCTGCATGCAGGTTATGGGCTGACGGTTTATACTCGAACGAAAGCCAAGGCTGAAAGCCTGCTGCAACAAGGGGCTCTGTGGGTTGAGACCCTTGCCCAGCTGACTGCCGAAACTGATCTGGTGTGCTCCATGGTAGGGTTTCCTCAGGATGTTCGTGATATCTATTTGAGCCGGGAAGGGTTGCTTGCCAATGCTCGGCCGGGACAGGTGTTTGTAGATTTCACGACTTCTGAACCAAGTTTAGCTCGAGAGATTGCTGAGCGTGCACAAGAGCAACGCGCGGTTGCGCTGGATGCGCCAGTTTCTGGTGGAGATGTGGGTGCCAAAGCGGGCACCCTTTCTATCATGGTCGGCGGCGATCCTTTAGCATTTGAAGCCCTTCAACCTATTCTGAATATCTTTGGGAAAGTCCTGGTGCATCATGGGGAAGCGGGTTGTGGTCAGCATGCCAAATTATGCAACCAAATCACAATTGCTGGGACGATGATCGGGGTGTGTGAGGCGTTGCTGTATGCCCATCAAACGGGATTGGATGGTGAGAAGTTGTTGAAGTCAATTCGCCAGGGGGCAGCGGGTTGCTGGACGTTGGATCATCTGGCTCCCAAGATGTTGCAACGGGATTTTTCTCCGGGGTTTTTTGTGGAACATTTCATTAAGGACATGGGAATGGCCCTGGTTGAAGCCAATCGCATGGGTTTACTGCTCTCAGGCCTCGCTGTGGTTCAGAAGCTTTATCAGGCGGTTCAAGCCCAAGGCCATGGGCGCTCTGGAACTCATGCTCTGTTAGTTGCATTGGAACATATGTCTCCAATGCATCTCTCAGTCACTCAACATTCTTCTTCCTCGTCATCTTCATTGTGAGTATGAAGAGCCCTTTTGATTCCCAATAACATTTCTAAAGGCTAGTTGGATCGGTGTACAGTGAAAATTTCTGGCGAATTAGGACTGTGTTGAAAAGTTGATTGATGTGAAAGGGTTTGATGTTTTTCCACCTGTTACTGCCTACCGGCATCATCCTAGAAATTTTGTGAATCCGATGAGATTCAAGTTGGCGGCGGGGTTAAACTATCGTCGAACGGCTTCTAGATTCTAGAAGCGCTAGCCTTCCTCCGCCAGGATGCCTATGAAAAGCATGGCTAGTCCCATCCTTTTTTTCTCGAGTTTTTTGTCGTCCAACTGATCTTGGAGGGTGAAGCCTTTAGCGGGCTGTTTCCGGCTTGAACTCAGGCTTTGGGTTTGTGCTGTCTTGATCCGATGCGAAGCTGTCGTCTGCGGAATCAATGCATGGCTCTGAACCGAAACGCTCACCGAAGATGGGGCAGAGACGCGGGCTTGGCCTTCCCCAAGGAGCACTCCTGCCATCAGAACCATTCCTGTGAGTCCGCTCAGGAACCAGATCCTGGCTGTTGGGTTCTGTCGTAGGTGTTTCATGTCTGAATCCTTCAGGTCTCAATATTGGGGTGCGGCAGAAAATATTGTTGATGACCATTCCCTTATCGCCATCTCTTGGGGAACCTTGCGCCTTGCGCCGTTGGGAGTTGTTTCTGTCCAATGTGGTCATTTGTTCATGATTCGCTTGAGAGGCGCGATATGTCGCGGTCTGACAGGGCCATTCTGATGGATGTTGAAGAGTAATTGAAGAGGAGTGTTTGAAGCAGAGATTGACGGCGAAGCGACTTACAGGGTGACCCAATCCTCCAGGGCGGTTTCCAGCTGAATGCCGACTTCCTCTGAGGATAAAATTTTTACGATCTCAGGACCAGAGCCATCTTTGCTCAAAACAGAGAAATTAAAAGGAATAGGTTCAGACAACGGTTGATGAGCTGAATTCTGAATAAGCAAGATAGTGGGATGCAGAAGGTTCTCTTTGGAGTTGGCGGTGACAATGCCTCGCTCACCCGTGCTGAGCTCCACAAAGCTGTACGTGGGATAAATCCCGATGAGATTGATGAAATTTCCCACCAATTCCAGGTCTAGCTCCCCTTTCTTCCCTAGTTGATAGAGGCTCTGAAGCGCACCGCGGACTGTTTGGGGCTTTCCACTCCGATGCCCGCTTAATAACTCATCATATTCATCAACCAGGCGAAGAATGCGGCTGGCTGGCTGGATCGCGGCTGGGTCAAAATTTGTTGGATACCCCGATCCATCTAGCGCGACATGATGCTCACGTATAAGAGTCTGGACTTGCTCTGTGAGTGTGGATTGTTGCATCAACAGGTCCAGCCCGCGTTTCGGGTGAGATTGATAGATCGCCCGTTCTGAATCAGATAATTCTAGGAATGGTCGATTGAGTGCTTGAGGAATTTTGGCAAGGCCGGCGTCATGCAAGAGCCCAGCAATAGCCAGGTCTTGGCATATGGATTCATCTAATCCGGCCGCACGTCCTAACAGGACCGATAAGGTGCTGACGGCGAGCGCATGATCGTACAGCGCTGGTGAAAACTCTCTTGTGCGAATGAGCGAAATGTAGGCTTCTTCATGGTCGAGCGTATTCACCATAATGGACTGGGTGACCATATTTACCTGCTCAACAGCGATTCCTCCTGTTTTGGCAAGGGTCTCGAGGATATCTTTGACGTCTTCCAGCATAAATTCACGTGTCTGTTGGATGGAGTTGAGTTCTCCTCCTAAGGATGTTCCCTGTATGTCTGACGGCAGTTGCTGTATGCGTGTCACTTCCGGGGGAATGGTCGTTTTGGTGACGACGGGGGCTGTCTGGGATGGAGGTGTGGCTGGTGTTTCTTCCTGAGAATCAGTTCCTGGAATGGTGGTGTCATCCAGCCCGCGGTCGGTATCTATGGTGATTTCCTGGATCCCGGATTGGTGCAACTTGGTGAGGTCTGCAGCCGAGCGAATCAGAAACCAATGCCTGAGAAACGGAGTATCCAACCAGGAACGGTCGATCCCACAGAGATACATGCCCACCTTAACGGATGAAATTGGAATGCGTTTTTTTGCCATGGCCGTGAAATCCTGAAAGAAGGGCAGGTTGTTATGTCATCGTTGCATGCGTGTTAGCAGCTTAGGTTTTCAGCTTCATATCATTATCGGTCTTCCAATCTTCGTTCTTAATTGTGAGGGGGCAGAGGGATGAATGCCTGAACGAAGTAATTGCAGGATTTTCCGGGATTCGGTGAAAGCGTCAAACCTTTTTATTACAGTGAAAGATGGTGTTGATGGCATAGCTTGATGACCGCAAAGCATGAAGGGACGATGCAACGGCCAGTCCACCTCCTGAGACTTAAGTTTCCTTTTGGCCGAACCGAAGGGAAACGAGAAGTCATGAAGGAGGATTGCGATGGGTGGATTTCCGACATCGTTCCACAAATGCTCACAACGGTTTTTAGGTTGTCGATCACGGCCTTCTCTTTGTTCTTGGGTTCGCCTATCCTATTTCCTGCTTGGGAGCCTTCTGTTCCTCGGGGGTGTGGCCTTGATTGGGCCATCGAGAAGCGAGGGGGCTCAAACGACGGAAGCACCCTTGAGGCACATTCGTACGGCTATCCCTATATTGGGAACGACAATGAATGCCGAGGATGAGCCGATAGGGATTGTGGCTGAAATTGAATTGGAATTTCTTCAACGGGGTGATCACGAAGGGTTGGTTGTCCAATTTCAGACGACGCCTGGAAAATTTTCTCCCTATGCCCAACAGGCGGTTATCCAGGCGCTGTACCTGGTTGTTGACGCAGCGGACTTGAATCCTGATTCGTGGACCATCCGCTTTCGGTTGCCGTATCCAGGTGTAACACTCTATGGAGAGAGCCTGTCGGCGATGGCAGCTTTAAATATTGTTGCCCTTGCCAAGAATGAGCCGGTTGATGAAGAGACCGTCCTTACGGGAACGGTGACGGCTGATGGACAGGTAGGAACCGTGGGAGGGGTGCCGTTAAAAATTTTAGCAGCCTATGAGAAGCATTTTCGCACTGTGTTGATTCCTGAAGAACCCGACATTGCGGATGATGATTGGGAAACCCCGTTTCTCATGGAAGTTCTGCCTGTTGGCTCCATCAGTCATGCGTACTTGGCTCTGACGCATCGGCCGCTTCGGACGACCCTCGCTCCTCAATCGCTAACCGCCGGGTTGGTACCATAAGGGCCTTCCTCCCTTCGCGCCCTTATTTTTCGCTTTCTCGCCTCTATGACTCATGCCCTTCAGATTTTTCAATTTTCTGAATGCTTGATTCTTGCCTGGAAATATTTCTATGGTGTCGCTATGGATAATGAGACGTGTTTGAAAATCTTAACTTTGATCGCCGCTTCACCGGTTGTGGCTTTGAGAAGTGGCTGCGATGAATTCTGAAGCTCGGCCATGTTTTGCGGTTGATATTGATAATGTCTTAGGACGGGCAGAGCCTGAAGTGCAACGCCTTTTCCGTGAAGTGACGGGATTGGTGTGGCCGGTGGGAACGTATGGAAGTGCGGGAGGGTTGGATGCCAGTACGGTTGACCGGGCTCTGATTGAGGAAATATTTTCTCGATTTCATGAAGAAGCGATTCCTCGTTTGCCATTACTTCCTGCGGCAAGGTATGCCTTGAAGGTTCTTCATCGAACGTGTCGTATTATAATCGTGACCGCCAGACGGCCCCATTCACGGCCACAAACTCTGCGGTGGCTCTCCGATCATGGCCTTCCTTTCGATGCCTTGTACCATACTGAAGAAAAAACGGAGATTCCCGAATCCATCACGATTGCCATTGATGATCATCCTGATCATCTTCAAAGTTACCAAGCGGTTGGGGCACAAGTCATTGTCATGGACCAACCTTGGAATCGTCATGTTGTGGATACAAAGGTGATACGTGTGACCGGTTGGGATGGGTTGTTGCAGTGGTGGCATTTTCGATCTCTGGGCGCATGGCGTGGACCGAGGCAGGAAACACCTGCCCCCACTCATCTTTGGAGACGTCTTCCGATTCCCGCATAGTGGCCGCAGGCTTCCCCTTTTCATAAAAACAGCGCAGGATACCCCTCAGCTTGCTGAGGGGAGGAATGCGCAAATGAGATTAGACAACACATTTGAAAGATGCCCCCCAGCTTGCTGGGGAGAGTTTCACTCAGCCAGTATCTTTCTTGTGGGATTTCTCTGGCCAGGGCAAGTTTTTTCGTCAATGAACCGACATGATTTGAAGGCCATTCGTCTGTGCTGTTGATGGAAGTTCGATCATGATGGTGTGTTCTTTTTAACCAAGAAATCAATAGAATTGAGAGGTTGGAATGGTTGGGCGTCCTCTACAAACAATTTTGCTGGCAGATGATAATGCCGATGATTGTGAGCTGGTGAAAGAAGCCTGGGCAGAATCTCCTATTGGTGAGCGGTTGTGTTTGGTCAATGATGGTATGGAATTGCTGGATTATCTGTACCACAGGGGGGCATTCTTGTCTCTAGACGCAGCGCCTCGTCCTAGTTTGATTTTGCTGGATTTGAACATGCCTCGCCTGACGGGCGCGGAAGCTCTTATGGAGATCAAGCAGGATTCTGCTCTTTCTGGTATTCCCATCGTGGTGTTGACGACATCCAAAGCTCCGAGAGACATTGTCCAGACGGCCGGGTTAGGGGTGAATGGGTTTATGCAAAAACCTAATACCTATGCCGGCTATCTCCAGATTTTCAGTAATCTTCGTGAGCATTGGGCAGAAATTGTGAACCGGCCCCTTTCCGGTGGTGGTTCTGATTGTAGCGGGCGTCTTGTCTGGTGCTAGCTGGAGGGCTGTCCTCCTCTCCCCCTTGTTTTGGCGGGTTCTCGGAGCGTCTGCCAACTCTCACTCCCTTTTAGATTTCTCTATTTCCCTCACGAATAGTTCTAGTATTCCTAACCGCAAAGTGGGTAGCTGATTGTTTTCCGGGTACCCCTCTCAATCTTGATCAAGGAGGACCTGAATGAAGCCAAGTCCGCTTGATCCACATACCATCGAATATCGTTATCAAAATGCGCAGTTGTTTACTAGAGCTTCGTTCCTTGCCTATCAATCTCCTGATGTGATTTAAGCAGAAGTTGCGCAATGGGGGTTTCCAGAGTTTTCCTTTTTT
>QJYE01000228.1 GCA_003235785.1 Nitrospirota bacterium | reverse complement strand
TGTCTTGGCATAGAGGTCTCCCTGTGATCCTAGAATCACCATTCCCATCAATAACCCCACCCAAGACCATCGACGGCCCACCACGTGCCCTCCACTGTTATCCCGACCAATCCCAAAATATTAGGATACTGCATCAGTATATTCTCCAACTTCCCATTGCATCAACAAACCATATAAATTGGGAAGTAAACCTCACAAAGTAATCACCTTCCCCTTCTTTCTGAATGTTCCCCCATTCCCATCCATACACGGGGACTTCCTATGGAGCTGTCGCCAAGAAAAGATGAAGAAATCTTCATATTGGCTTCATGGCCTCTTCATACAAACCTTGTAAGCTCTCTTCATGGACAGACGGTTGAATCATCAATGTTTCACGAAGGAGGTTCTATCATGAAGCGTTTCATCACAGCAGGGTTTTTAGGCGCCACCGCGCTCGTGCTCACTTCATTCGGAATGGCCATGAGTCATGATGGCAAAGAAAAAGCCGCCCTGGCCAACCTTCAAACTTCGGTCACCATGGAAGAAGCCATCAAAATCGCGACCACCCAATTTCCGGGGAAGGTCCTTGAAGCTGAACTCGAAAGTGAAGACGGAAAGGCTGTCTATGAGGTCGAAATCCTCAACACCTCCGGGGAAACCCGGGAATTGGAGATTGACGCCCAATCCGGGAAAATCCTGAGCTCTGAGCTAGAGGACCAGGATGAGCACGAGAAGGAAACCTCTGACAAGGATTTGGAAAAATCCTAAGAAACACGTGAGGCCCCATGCGCCAAGATGTGTGGGGCCTCCTCTTACGTTTTTCAAGACTGACGACATACAGGAGGAATTATGTTGGATCTGCTGCCTCTACATCCCATGTTAGTCCATTTCCCCATCGCTTTACTCTTCACGAGTGTGCTATTTGATGCCGCAGGAGCCTGGTTCAAACGGGACAGTTTTCGTGACGGCGCATTATGGCTGCTCATCCTCGGTCTTCTCGGAGGGGCTGCTGCCGCCATTGCGGGCAGTTGGGCAGAAGAGGCTGCTGAAAAATCCGGGATTGCGGAATCGATGATTGAGACGCACGAGACGCTCGCCTTCGTGACCTTGGGAATTTTCGGAGTGCTCCTGTTAGGGCGCCTGATGCTACGAAACCAATTTACGCGGAAAACCTTGGTCCCGTATTTTTTGATTGCGGCGATTGGATTAGGCACACTGAGTGCCACGGGTCACTATGGCGGAGATCTGGTCTATGAGCAGGGAGCGGGGGTCGCCGTGGCTCACAAAGCTGGAGTGAATGTAGTGAAACACACCCGGCCGTAACGGTTCTGATTCTCAGTGGGAGACAGATGCGTATTCTTTTAGTAGAAGATGATTCCAGTGTTTCAGGTTTTATTGTGAAAGGCTTGCGCGAAGAACAATATGCGGTCGATCTTGCCACGGACGGGGAGATGGGATTAGCCATGGCCGAGACCACCCCCTATGACGTGATCATTCTGGATATCATGTTACCCAAGCTGAATGGCTTTGACATCTGCCGCCGGCTTCGAGCGCAACGACAGACGACCCCTATTCTTCTCTTGACCGCACGAGACGCCGTTGCCGATCGCGTGACCGGACTGGATACCGGGGCGGATGATTATTTGACGAAACCGTTTGCCTTTGCCGAATTACTCGCCCGTCTCAGAGCGCTTCTTCGTCGCGGCAATGCACAGCCCACCCCTCACCTCAAGATTGCCGACCTGGAACTGGATCCGGTATCCCACCGCGTCTGGAGAGCAGGGCAGGCCATTATCCTGACCAACAAAGAATATTCGCTTCTGGAATATCTCATGAGAAACACGGGACGGGTATTGACCCGGACAGCCATTACCGAGAATGTGTGGGACATTCACTATGAGTCGGTCACCAACATTGTGGATGTGCACATTAAAACCTTACGCAGCAAAATGGATCGAGACTTTTCGCCGCAGCTGATCCATACGG
>QJYE01000116.1 GCA_003235785.1 Nitrospirota bacterium | reverse complement strand
GCCCCTTGACCTCCGGCAGCGAGATCGCGGGTCCGAAAATCAGAAACAGTCGTAATGCCGGTACGCTCGGCAATCACAGCTGGATCGCCAATCTGCAGCGTCGATCGAACAAGGCCCACCCCAGGCTCAGCTTGTGGCACAGGCAAATGATGAACGGTCTGGCCATGTGAGCCAATCAACTTGACCTGCTTGGGAGAAACAGAGCTCCGTGCTATCGCGGTCTGTACGGCCTTGGCAAACACCTCTCCCAGCCAGGCATTAAGATGGCACACTTCCGCTACTGTCCCATGCTCGGCGACAGACAAAATATGCTCTCGTAAGCGAGGAGCGTACGCACGGCCATAATGCCCCAGCAGTTTAATGGTCAGACGATGCCCGGTTCCTCGAATATCTACGAGGGCGGCATCAACACCATCAGCCGATGTGCCGGACATAAGCCCTACCACAATCATTGATGACATCCTGTCAGCATGCGCATGTTAGAAAATGGTCACTTTCCCCCTGGCAGGAAGGATTACGGCCAAGGGGGCGGCAATGGAGGCTGTTTTCTGCGATCCCACACCATACCCGTCTGTTCCTTATCCGAAAATCCGAGTGAGGCATAAAACCCTTGATAGCGCCTCGTACAGAGCCAAAATAATTCTACCTGAGCCAAGGATGAATGTGTGAGAATCCGCTGAATCAGGCCTTTCCCAATATCTTGGTTGTGGTAGGATCGATCAACAATCACATCCCAAATTGAGGCCCGAAAGACATAATCTGTCAGAACACGCCCACAGCCTACTAATTTGGTTCCCTCCCACGCGGTAATCATCACATCGGTCTCCGCCAACATCCGTTGAGTGTCTTCCAAGCTGCGGTCACACGCCCAATCAGCTTGTTTAAATAAAGCGAGTAGCTGATGAGGATCAAAATTTATAGAATCGGAGTATTGAATCATGTGGCCATCGAATCATTCACAAAAATGCTCAATCTTTCCCTTTGACGTTGGCAGATTGTGGCAAGTTATATTACACTAAGTCCACCATAAATCATGTATGACTTATCTGGAGCGGTTTCTATGTCGATGCTCGTTCGCAAATGTCCAAAATGTAGCAAGTTATTTTGGAAAAAAGAAGAAGACATTGAATATGCCGACGAGAATACGTTGAGAGTCGTCTGTAATCACTGTCACCAGGTCCTGCGGATTCCACTCATCACGCAGGGCGCCAACGCCGGCGCTCCCAAAATGGGGCATTAGTCCCTATTCCATGGTTCACATTTCTGGTCTCGCCCTTTACCTTACTATTCCTCTCTAACTTTTTACTGACCCCGTATGCGACACGAACATTGGGCCGGCTTAGATGTGTGCATTACAGGGGGACTGGATCGCCGGGGAAGCGGAGAAGGGCCCCTGGTTGTGCTCCTGCACGGGTTTGGTGCTCCCGGTGATGATTTAGTCGCCCTATGGCGATACCTCAATGTCCCGGAAGACGTCCGCTTCCTCTTCCCTGCCGCTCCGATAAAATTTGATATGGGCTTTGGAGATGCCAGAGCCTGGTGGATGTTGGACATGGAACGCATCACCCAAGCCCGTGCCCTAGGACAGTGGGAAGCTTTATCCCAAGAAACTCCTCGAGGACTAGCTCCTGCCCGCACACAATTGCAAGAGGTTCTCGCCCTCGCCCGAGAGACCTTATTCGTCCCCTCTCAATCGCTCGTATTAGGTGGATTTTCCCAAGGAGCCATGTTGGCAACTGACCTCGTTCTCCATTCCGACATCCCGGTTGCAGGCTTGGCGTTGCTCTCAGGCACCCTCATCGCCAAACACGAATGGCTTACCCGCCTGCCCACCCGTCAAAGCCTCCCGGTCTTTCAAAGTCATGGCATCAACGATCCTATTTTAGCGTTTGCCATGGCCCAACAACTCCGGGATCATATCCAAGCAGCAGGCCTCCCCGTCAGCTGGGTCGAATTCCAGGGCGGCCATGAAATTCCCATTCAAGTATTGCACGGCCTTAGCACATTTCTCCAAACCATACTGTATCCTGAAAGAAGCAGTCAGGAGTGATTAGCAAGGAGTCAGAACTCATCTTCCTCTGCCTTCGCCTCGCTCCTTACTCCTTACCCCTCACGCCTAACTACTTATTATTTCAAAGCCGCATTGCGCAGAAAATTCGCTCTTCGGTATAGTGACGGCTGACCATCTCATTTTCTCACTAGGACGTAAGCACCCGATGATGACCTTTGAAGATCTCAGCACTCAACTTCAGCAGGCCTTAGGCGAGGCCGAAGTTTCCGTTCTTGATCGAACCGGAACCATGGATCACTTTACAGTCAAAGTGATTTCCGACGCCTTCGAAGGAAAGAATCTGTTAGACCGCCACCGCATGATCTATCAAGCGCTTGACGCGCCGATGAAAGACGGACGCATCCATGCTCTAGAAATTCAGGCCAAAACCAAAAACGAAGCCCAAGGAGGATAACCCGCATGAGTACACCTATTGAAGATGAAATCAACAAAGAAATTGCCGAACACAAAATTCTCATTTACGGTAAAGGCACCAAAACAGCGCCGCAATGCGGATTTACCGTTGAAACCATGGAATTTTTTAATAAGTACGGCTATCCCTATG
Source organism: Nitrospirota bacterium (assembly GCA_003235785.1). GTDB lineage: Bacteria > Nitrospirota > Nitrospiria > Nitrospirales > UBA8639 > Nitrospira_E. The sequence goes on along the minus strand of QJYE01000116.1, from coordinate 18,635 downwards.
AATTAATCAACGCGCTTCCCAATCCCGAAAAACGTGAGGCCCTTTCCAAGATGACCAACTGGCCGACGTTGCCAAAAGTGTTTATCAATGGTCAGTTTTATGGCGACACCGATGTCTTGGGCCCGATGGAAGAAAAAGGGGAATTACAACCCCTGTTAAAAGCCGCGTTCCCTGATCAAACCACATAAGTCCGTCAAGCGTGAGGGGTGAGGCGTAAGGAAGAGAGGAGACAATTCATTTCCTTTTCCCCAAATCACTCCTCACCCTTTACTCCTTACTTTTCCCAGGCTTCTCACCTTTCCCTTCTCACCCTTTTACGCCTTACGCCTCACGTCTTATAACGCCTTTCGTCCCCTAACTGTTCTTGTCAGTTCTTCCTCCTTGGTTCTCATTACTACAGCCTCCTTCCTCAGGTGTATTAAGCCCTACGTAAGGGTACCGATACATTAAGCCATGAGAGGAAAATGGACCCATAGAATTTTTGTTGGCACAATCATTGTCCTACTGCTGTCCTCAACCGCCTCCGGAAGCCACCTCGATTCATCAACCATCCCCTCAGGCCCCCCTCCAATCCATCTGCCTCAGCATGCCCAGAAGCAAGTCATGCCCCAACGAAAGCTTCTTGCTCCAAGGCCACAGGTTCCCACTCATCAAACAGCCCCTGCGCCAACGAAACCCAGTCCTCCCCCAACAGTCGTGAAACAGAAGACCTATATAACCAAACCCCGTACCAACGCAGGCTGGCGATTGTTATTGAATGGACAACCACAAGCCGCCCTGACGGTGTACCGGCAGGCCCTCAAAAATAACCCCCAATCGGCCAGCGCCTACTTGGGGTTAGGCATTTCACTGAAAAGTTTAGGGGAAATGGAACTCGCCCAGAAGGCATTGACCAGGGCCGTCGATCTGGATCCACGCCTCCCCTCCGCACTCGTCCATTTGGGCTACCTCTACGCTGAGGGCCACTTGGGCCAGTCCGACCTCTCCACAGCTCGTCGACTCTTCAGTCAAGCTGCTCAGCTTGGAGATCCATTTGCCTCCATCGCTCTTCTGGATATGAAGTCCCGATCTAAACTCTAAAGTGCATCGCTTAAGAAATCTCTCCCCGTAACCGATATCCAACACAATAGCATTGCAATAGATCTACGGTCATTCGGCGTGAATGCCTGAGAACCTCAAAGAATGTGCTCCAAAGGAGTGCGCCTCCATGTTACAGAAATTTTTTCGAAACGCCGGCGAAGAACAAGGATTTACTTTAGTGGAAATGATCGGCGTCTTAGCGATTATTGCCATTCTGATAGCCTTATTGCTCCCTAAAGTTTTCCAGCTCATTGCTTCCTCCAATGCACGTTCCTTAGCTGCAGCCGTTCGCACATACGAAACGGCAGTGACCAGATATTTTGCTGATATCGGCTCGTTATACCCCCTGGACGCCACTGGCATTCCAACATCTGAAGCAGTCGGTAACAGCGCCACGGTGACTTCCCTGGGGGCTCGTTTAACCCTTGATCGTTCAGACCCATTGAATGTTGGCACCAATCAGTTCGTCCGGTTTCGTGGCCCCTACTTAGAAAAATTTAATTCCGCAAATGCCCCGGGAATTGGGGCCACAATTCTCATGCCAACCGCCCCTGCTGTGGCTCTCGCCACGGCCACCACCGGAACCAACATCGGGTGGGACCTTAAGGGCGATGACGGAAACAGCGATCTCGCCACAGGAGCCCAAGTGGCCTATTTGCAAATCACCGGCGTCGCGTTAGGTGATGCTGAGGAAATTGACAGCATTATTGATCCCGGCATTGGTGCCACAGCTGCAGAACGCCAACTACGGGGGAGAGTGAAATACGACACCGCAACCAGCCAACTCTTCATTTATCTCGCGCACCGATAAGCCAGGAACGAGCACTTCGATCCATGGGTGATGGTCCCTTTTATCATGGCCAACACCGCGTCCTTGACCGCCAACACCATCGGGCCACTTCTTCCAGAGGCCCCTTCCGCTAGACACATGGGTTAATCATGTCCGCGCCGAACACCACCACACGACCTCAATTGGGCACCACGCTTCTTCAGGATGGGTGGATTTCTACAGAACAATTAGATCTGGCTCTGCGAGAGGCCAAGCGCAATGGCATCATGCTTGGACAGTCCTTGGTCAGGCTTGGATTCATTACCGAAAACCTCCTGGCCCACTATCTGGCCGAGGGGACCCAAACGGGCATGGTCGATCTCTCGACTACGTTTATCCCTGCGGAAATTCTTGATCTCATTCCCTACGACCTGGCTGTCCAGTTTCAAGTTCTCCCCATTGCCAAGCATGGACAAGTCTTAAATCTGGCAATGGCTGATCCATTGAACATCGTGGCGGTGGATACCATTGAAAGTCGAACAGGCTTCAACCTCCATACCCAGACTGCCCCGGCACAAGAACTCTCCGAGGCGATCGAACGCCATTACGCGCATAGCGAGTCCATCAAACAATTATTGGATGAACTGGCCGCCAGAGGCTTTTCCGATCTTGGTGAGGATGCGAGTCAGGAAGCCCCGATGATTCGCCTGTGCAACCAATTAATTACCGCAGGAATCCAGGCCAGGGTCACGGATATTCATGTGGAACCTGACGAACAATATTTGCGTGTCCGCATGCGCATTGATGGAATCCTGGCGCAGGAGCTCCTCATTCCCAAACCTCTTCAGGCGCCTATTACGGCTCGCTTGAAACTTATGGCAAATTTAAACCTGACTGAAAAGCGCACACCGCAAGATGGGCGCATTACGTTTACCTTGGGGAATCGCCGTATTGACCTTCGTGTGTCATCATTACCCACAAACTTCGGAGAAAGCATTGTCCTCCGAATTCTGGATAAAGGCGCCCTCAAGCTGGAATTTCGTGCGTTAGGATTTACGGGCCACGATCAATCCTTGGTTCAATCCCTCATTCAACGACCGCATGGCATTATTCTGGTCACGGGCCCAACCGGAAGTGGGAAAACCACCACCTTGTACACGGCCCTTCGCCATGTCAATGCCAAAGAAAAAAGCGTGTTTACCCTCGAAGATCCCATCGAATATCAAATGCCAATGATCCGACAAACACAAGTCAATCCCGATATCGGCATGACCTTTGCCGCTGGACTTCGGGCACTCCTTCGGCAAGATCCCGATGTCATTTTAGTTGGGGAAATCCGGGACCAGGAAACCGCCGACCTGGCCATGCGCGCGGCCTTAACCGGCCATTTGGTCTTCTCCACGCTTCATACGAACGATGCACTCGGTGCGATTCCCCGGCTCATCGATATGGGCGTTGAACCCTTCCTCTTAGCCTCGGCCTTAACCGCCGTCATCGGACAGCGGCTCGTGCGCTGTATTTGTCCTGGATGCAAAGCCGAGCGTGAGGATTCGGAAACGGTGTTAACCAAACTACAGACTGATCTGCCTGATGACATTCCCCATCGATTATGGGCAGGAACTGGATGCCGCGCCTGTAATCACACCGGCTACAAAGGACGGTCTGGAATTTATGAAATCATTCAAGTCACGGATCAACTGCATGCTCCTATCGTCAACGGGCCAGACATGGCAGGCATTCGCGCGCTCACTCACAGACAAGGCATGCGCACAATGTTTCAAGATGGACTGCGAAAAGCCTTGAACGGGGTGACGACCTTGGAAGAAGTCCTGAGGGTGACAGGTGGCTAATTTCCATTACCGGGCCATTAATGCACAAGGGCAACCTGCCGAGGGCGAGATGACCGCATCCGACCTCTCCCAATTAGAACAGCGGCTCCAACATATGGGGCTGTGGCTCGTTCGAGCCCTCGAAACTCAACCCAAATCTTCCACACGAACCGGCAAGCTGGGGAAGGTGAAATCCCGTGATCTTCTGGAATTTTCCACCCATATGTTTACCTTGTTAGACGCAGGCATTCCCCTCTCCCAAGCCCTCAAAAACTTGTCCGAAGGTTCTCCAAATCTCCAATTACGTGCCACCTTACAATCCATTTTTCAACAGGTGGAGGCAGGCAGCCCCCTTCATGCCGCCATGAAACAACACCCCTCCATTTTCCCTCCGCAAGTCACTAATTTGGTCCAAGCCGGGGAAGAAAGTAACACGTTGGCGGAAACATTTCAGGAACTCGAACGGTATTTGGACTGGGCCGATCAAATCCGTGGCGATATCCGCCAAGCCACCATTTACCCCAGCATCGTCATTTGCGCGGTGACAGGCCTGCTGATCTTGTTATTTACGTTTGTCATCCCTCGATTTATTCCTGTGTTACACGACCTGAATGTCCCTCTCCCCTTCGTCACGGTCCTCGTGATCGGTGCTAGCGAATTCATGGTCAACAATTGGTTCATTTGGATACCGATGATGCTTATCCTCCCCTTGACCTGGTGGATCGGACGACATTATATCGCGGGATTTTCTAACTGGCGCGACCAGATCATTTTAGAATTGCCGGTGCTCGGGGAACTTCTCACCATGTTGACCTTGTCAAAGTTTGTACAAAATTTTGCCGTGCTCAACCGTGCAGGCCTTCCCGTGCTGCATTGCCTGCAATTATGTCAGGGACTTGTCGGGAACCAGGTCGTGGCCGAGGCACTGCGCGACATCCAACGCAGCATTGCCGAAGGCTCGACCATTCATGATGCCCTCAGTCGGCACCCCATCTTTCCACCCATGATGGTCCAAATGATTGCTGTTGGCGAAACAACCGGAAACTTATCGAAAACCCTCATGAATGTCTCCCATTACTACAACCAGGAAATTCCCCGTCGGGTCAAAAAAATCTTTGCCATCCTGGAACCTGTCATCACCCTGGGCCTCATTAGCATCGTGGGCACGGTCGCCTTAGCGCTCTTCATGCCGATGATGAGTCTCATGGGGGGATTCTAATGGGCTCTCATGGATAACGCTCCTCCTGCTACCACATCGACAAACCCATTACCACCCCATGAACCTCAAGCAGGCATCGGCCTCATTGCTGTCATCGGAATCCTGGCAATTGTCACTATTGGCCTCTCACTACTCACACCCGCCTTCGTCCAAATTTTGAATCAACGACATCAAGACAGCGAAGACCAACACCTTCGTCTCATGGCCAATGGCATACAGACATACCTGAAACACACGAAGGCCTTCCCGCCTTCCCTGGCCAGTCTTGCCCCGGAGTATGTCCCGTTTTCTGTCGCGCAATTGGCCATAAACCCCCGAGGGTTTCCTCGCTATTACGTGATCCACCCGGACATGGCCGGCTTTACCAACAGCACGGGCTTGTCTGCCGGTGAGATGCCCAATGTGCGATTTCTTCTCATCTCCCATCTCACACAAGATGCCGCCCCGATCATCACCACTCCGGCTGAATTTGAAACATGGTGGGCTATGGATGAACGCGTCATCCCCAATCTCCACATTCATCGAAGCAATGTCGGACATTTATTCTATTCTTTAGGCATCGCGCCGACAGGCAATGGAGCGAGCTATCTCATCAGTACGATACCAGCCATCGATTCCGGCGGAGCCTTACTTCCCGCCCACAATGCGTTCCACATAGTGGGAACCACGATCGGATTTGATGAGAGCCCCGCCTATACCTTCCCAGAGGTCCAATTTGCGCTCACCACCAACACCGCCTATTGGTTTGATCCCTTCTGTCCGCCGACCAAGCAATGGAATCCTCTGGATCCCATCTGTACTGGAGGCATGGGCACTGTGAGAGACGAATTTAGCCTCATCGCGTACAACGGCGATGACGGAGTCAAAAATTGGAAAACCGACTGGCTGGAAACCGGTGAAACCGATGGCCCAACCAGTGGGAAGATGCAGGTCGTGACCGATGCACAATGTGCCGCAGGCAACTGCCTCCAAATTGGCGGCGGGGGCGGGGGGGCCTCAACATCAGTCATTCGTGAAGTGGATCTCACCGGTGCGGTCGTCGCCACCCTCACCTTTAGTTACCGTCGGACTGTTGGGGACAATGGAGGAAATATAAAAGTTGAAGTCTCAAACAATGGCGGCGGCGGCTGGACGACCCTTCAGACCTATACCATGAACGCCAGCGATGCCACCCAAGTGTTCCAAACGTTTGACATCACGGCCTTCATTGCCGCCAACACTCAAGTTCAATTTTCTCGTGCTGGGAACGTAAAGCGCTACTTGCTTGCGGACAATATCGAAATTGCTTGGAATTGAGATCGCACAAAAAGTGAAAAGTAAGGAGGAAAATGAAAGATGTACAAGAATTCGTCCTTTTCACTCTTCACCCCCTGACTTCCCAAACCCTCAATAAAGATCCGCTCACCATTCTCCGACAGATGAATGAGAGGGAGACTCGGCAAAATTTGCCAGAGCCCGAAATGCGTCTGTGGCATCGCGCCTCAGAGGAAGCTTGGAGAAATGCGTATCAGGTCCAGAGTCAGAGGAACCAAAACCATTAAGGAAACAATGCTATGGCCCCGGCCAGCTTGGGTCTCCTCAACACTTCACGCCTCACGCCTCACGTCTTCCACAGGCTTCACGCTTGTGGAACTCATCGGTGTCTTAGCGATTTTAGCTATTCTGGCCAGTTTTGTGACGCCCAACATCATTAATCAACTGCGGAACGCCAAGCGAGATGCCGAGGATCAACAATTGGCGAATATCGCCAAAGGCATTGAACTGTACATCCGACAAACCCGATCGTTTCCAGCAAATCTCACGGCATTGAGTCCAGACTATGTGTCGACCTCAATCGGGCAACTGACCAACAACACCAATGGATTTCTGCGGTATTTCTTCATTCATCCCAATATCGGCGGCTATTCAAACGCGCTAGGCTTAGCATCCAACGCTCTGGCTGATGCCAGGTTTTTACTGATTACCGATTTATCACTCAACGCAAATCCCGCTATTACGACTGATGCGGAATTTGACGCCCAGTGGAATATCGACGAAACCGGAATACCGGATCTCAAAATCTACCGTGGGCACGTTGGCCATCTCTTTCATTTGCTCAGCCTCTCTGCAGATGGAGCAGGAGGCAGTTATGCCATTGACGGAACTCCTACCAATTCTGGTGGAGGTACATTGGCCCTGCATGCCCGGTATCATCTGGCGGGCACCACGGTGGCACTTGATGAGGCCGATACATTTGGGACAGCCGATACCCAATTCATGATGACCGGTGAAGCCGGCTATCAATTAGACCCTGATTGCGCCAACGGGTCCAAATGGCGAGTGATCAGTAGCGGGTGTTACGCCCCATAGGGAACGGATCACATCATGGCCTTCTCCTTCACAATGACTTCTCCTAAGCACTATATCCGTTCAACCATCAGGCATCTGTCTGATCATGTACGAAAAACGTCCCGACGAAAACGACTGACGGTTTTGAGTGTGAGTCTCCTCAATGGTCGCTTTAAAGCCATGTCTATTATCAATGACCTTGTTCACCTGAGCTGGGAAAGACCTGGGATCATCTTGAAGCCTGAGCCGCTTCGCCAGGCGATTACCGATGCCATCCGGCATACAGAATTTCCCGGAAGGCACATCTCCATCTTAGTCGAAGATAGACGATTCATCTCTCTCAACCTTCAACTCCCAATGATGTCCCTCACTGACCGGATCCCCATACTTGAACGCAAAGTCCAACAAGTAAAAACCTGGGAAGGCCCGGCAGCCTGGCGCCATCACCTTGGCATCCAAGCGAGGGGGCAACAAAACATCCATCTCGAAATTTGGCCCCAACAATTCATTGATGACATTCTTCTCATTTGTGAGGAACTCCAACTGGATCTTCAACAACTCGCACCTCTCTCGGCCCTGACAGAAAGTCAACTCAGCACGTTGCCGGTGGAACCGGGTGAGGCCACCATCCTCATTAGCATGCTTGAAGGCAATGTCATGTTCATCGCCGGGAGAGAAGATGGCACCTCATTCCTCATTCGCCATCTGGCCCCGGCGCAAGATTGGGTTTCTCTGGGAGAGCGGATTGGTACAGAAGTGAATCGAACCATCATGTTCATTAATCAACAGGCCAATCTGACGGTTTCCCAAATTTGGTTTTGGGGTGAAGAAAAACGTTTAACCTTAGAGGAAGTTCAACCGCACGTGTCAACGCCTATTTTGCCATTCCCGGTCAACCCGGATTGGCAATACTGGCTGTGGGTCGGCGCCACTCTTCCCATGAACCTCAGCAATAATTTTACGCCTCCTGAGGTGCGTCGAGCACCCATGAGAAAAAATCTCACCACCGCAGTAGCCGCCACCATTGTGGCCATCATGACAATGTGCGTGGGAACAACGGGAATCATTGAGGGATATTTCGCTAAGAATCAAAGGAGCCTCCAAGTAGTGATCCAGCAGGCCAAGGCCCTTCAAGAGGATCAACAACTCTGGGCAAATCGACTGGTCACCCTCCGTCACAAGCGTCAATGGATCCAAGGGATAACGTCAAAAACGTCCTCTCTTGAAGGCCCATTTTTAGGCTATCTTGGTACCCTGCCTCTCCCACAAACCGTGCTCAAAAAAGTCTCGATCACCCGGACACCGGCCAAATGGGAGGTCGAGATCACCGGGAGTACCGGCACAAATTTAGCCGAAACACTGTTGCTGCTCGAAGAGTTGATCGCCCAGTTAGCCGCCGGACCGTACCACGTCACCGTTGAGCATGGTTGGCGAGATCAACTCCTGGCACAAACCGCCTCCGCCTCAACCCATGAGACAACCGGGCCACGTTATCGTTTCACGTTGAAAGGCCAGATCTCATGACCCCTATGCTGCGAATACCCCGGCCTGATTCTCAACAAATCAAAACCCTGAGTATGGCCTTTGGACTCGTTGGGTGCATCTCATTGGGCATCTGGATGAGTCTCGACAAATTCTCGGATATGCAAGACAGCCACAATCAAATTCACGCGACCATCATTTTAGACCAGGAAGTCTCAATCCTTAAGGCGCAATACCATGAGGCCAACCCAGAATCCCTCAAGACGGATCTCGAACACACCGACCAGTTGTTGATTCAGAACGTGACACATCTTGCCCAATGGATGCAGGGGCTTCAACAACAGGGAGAACAATGGGATCTTCAAATGCACTACCGCCTAGTGAAGACACGACAAACCCAAGCACCTGTGGAAGGGCTCACCGTGATCCCCATAGAGATGCAGGTTTCAACCCGAGGAGAACAGAGCGGCTATCGAAACTATCTTCGCTTCTTACATGCATTGGAACAGTCGGGCCCGCGCATCGATATTCACGAAGTCACCGTGACCGGTGACGGGGAAAAGGCCACACTTTTAACCGTTGGATTCTTGGTATGGATGAAAACAATCGATTCCGTCGCGCTTTAAACAACCCCCTCGTCATGTCTGGCCTATGCATCCTGGCGGGGATTGCCGTGTATTACAACGTCATGGAATCCACTCTGGATTCGACGGTACCAGTGTCTGTGGCCTCGACTCCATCACCTGTATCGACACCCGTATCGCCCTCACTCGTGGCGCATGAAGAAGAGGCCACCACATGGATTGAACATCCAGCACGAGATCCGTTCACACCCATGTCTCTCGCGAAATGGTCGAACCCCTCCTCGCAAGCATTGCCGGCCTCTGCATCGATCACCCAAAAACCGCAGACCTCATCACCCAACAGCCTGATGCTTAAAGCGATCGCGATTGAGGCAGAACAACGCAGTGCGGTCATCAACCACCAGGTGGTGTATGAAGGCGAAATGATTGAGGGGTACCGGGTCGTTTCTATTCAGCTCAAAGGCGTCTGGCTCCAACGTCATGGGAAGAAAGAATTTTTAACCTTTGCCACTCCTACAACCTCATAACCCAAGACGCAGCAGGATGAAACCCATTCCTTCACCATCAATCCCCAGAACGCACCAAGAAAGGGCTCGGCCCATGCGCCTCCCCAACTCGTGCGCGAGTCTCTCCATAATTGTGACGGGAACGATTTTGGCGCTGTTGACCCTCTGGGGCTGTACAACCACCGGTCCAGATACAGACGTGCCCCCTTCGCCCTTGGCCCCTGTGCCTTTAGCCTCTTTATTCTCTGATCCACAAGCTATTCACGCCACGATCCCCAGTCACGATGTCACATTTTCTCTGGAAGATCGAATGGTCAGCAGTGCGATGGGGCCACCTTCTCCCACGCCACCTCCAGATTTAGGACCGCTGTATTCCTTTCGGGCACAAGAGCTGCCAATCGTTGATGCTTTAGCTCTTTTCGCCAGGAGCAATCACCTCAATATCGTCGCCGGACCGGAGATCACCGGATCCGTGACGATCGACTTTCACGACCTGCCATTGGAACGGGCCATGTCCGCGCTCCTGGAAGCCCATGGATATTATTGGGAAGAACTTGGCAGTCTGATTAAGGTGAAACAATTCAAAACGCAATCACTCAATATCGATTACATCCGGCTGATCCGCGGGGGTACCGGACAAAACCGCGCCCAAATGAGCTCCGGTTCCAGCAGTGGAGGTGGGTCACAACAAACGGGGCAAATCGAGGTCAATCAACAAGATGAAATTAAATTTTGGGAAGAATTAGAAAAACAAATACAAACGCTCATGTCGAAAGATGGGCGATTGGTGATTAATCGGCTATCGGGAACCATTCAAATTTCTGACTGGTACAAACGCGTAGACGAAATTGATGCCTTCCTGAAGAACGTTCACCAGGCACTCTATCGGCAAGTAGAAATTGAAGTGCGGATTTATGAAGTCAATTTAAACGACAATTACAGCCTTGGAATCGACTGGAGCAAAATCAATTTTGATGGCACCTCTGGCAATATCGCTTTGGCCAATATTATCACCGCCCCATTTGGTGGATTTATCGCCAAAGCCGCGACCACCACGATTTCCTTTGCCGACGGGAGCTTTGACGGCGTCTTAAAAGCTCTTCAGGAACAGGGCGAAATCAAGGTTATCTCGCAGCCTCGCGTCGTGACGCTCAACAATCAACCGGCCCTCATTAAGGTGGCCACGGATCAACCATTCTTCACCTCCACCATCTCACAGGGGGCGGCCGGAAGCCCCAATATCGTGACCGAACAAGCTCGCTCTGTGACAGTTGGGCTGGTGTTATCCGTGACTCCGCAAATTTCCGAAGACGGATGGATCATGTTGGATGTGACGCCTATTATTTCCCGACTTCGTGCCATTGAGACATCGCCACAAGAAACGGCCACCGCTCCTGTTTTGGATATCAAACAATCCTCCGGACTCGTCCGGCTCAAGGATGGAGAGATGGTCATCATTGGAGGATTAATCCAAGAAGAATCCTCAGAAACTGAACGGAAGGTGCCATTATTGGGAGATATTCCTTGGCTGGGGCGTTTATTTAAAGGTACCTACACCGTTAAAACCAAAAGTGAATTAGTCATTTTCATGTCGCCGAAGATTGTGAAATCCTCCTTATGACGACGCTTGATCTAAGCCTCTGTTATCAAGACCTAGGGCTCACCGAACCTCCCTTTCGGCTGACACCGGATACCGATTTCTTTTTCCCTGGCAGTCATCATATGGAAGCTCTGAATCACCTTCAATTTGGAATTGCCAGTGGTGGATTCACGATGCTGACAGGGGAAGTGGGTCTCGGAAAGACTCTCCTGTGCCGGCATCTTCTTCGGCACCCGCCTGACGGGGTCCGATTCGCCTATTTATTAAACCCGGATCAGTCTTACGGTGACTTACTCACTTCGATCTATGAAGACCTCACGGGAACCACACCTGAAGATCGGTCACTGGGATCTTTGCAGCGTGAGCTTCCCAAATTATTGCTCAGGTTAGCGGCAGAGGGCGAACGAGTGGTAGTTCTGGTGGATGAAGCACACCGCTTAAGCGGCAAAGTGTTAGAAGGCCTCCGGCTTTTGTCCAATCTGGATACAGAAAAGGACAAACTAATGTGTCTCTTGTTGGTGGGACAACCTGAATTGGAGCAGAAGTTAGCCGCTCGAGCCTTTCGCCCCTTGCGGCAACGCATTAGCATACGCTATCGCCTGCAACCGTTTGGTTACCGGGAAACCCGCGACTATATTCGACACCGCGTTCAAAAAGTGCAAAAAGCTCATTGCCTTCGATTCCAAGCCGGAGTTCCTTGGCTCATTTTTGCCCTATCTGGTGGAGTACCCAGGCGGATCAATCAAATCTGTGATCGCGCCTTGCTAGGAGCCTTTGCTAAAAACAACCCCGTCATCGGTCATTTTTTAGTCTGGAAAGCCGCTCAGGAATTTCTTAAGTGAAATGGGAAAAGGAGTGAGGGGGTAAGGAGTCCGTAGAAAGGCGAAAAATTAGAGGAGACAGGGGTTTTTCCTCCTCATTTCCCGCTTCTCCCTTTTCACTTCTCACTGTCATAAAACAATGAGTATCATCGCAGACACATTGAAACGCTTACAGACCCAAGTAGAAGAAACATCCCCAGAAACGATGGATGCCCCCTCGTCGAGGCCCTCCTTTAATAAGGGGGAATGGTCTGGACGGCATCGCAGGGATTCCCCGTTAGGATTTTTAATGGTGATGGTGGGGATGACCATTACCCTAGGCAGTCTTGCTTTTGCGGCCTTTTGGATGGGTGGACACCTGGACTTTGGTCTGGCAACGGACACGCAAGCTCTCATGACCAACAGTCGTTCTGTCTCCACGCTTCCCTTTCCTTCAGATACTCAGATCACGACTCACCAACCCTCAGAAGTCGTTTTGGCTACGGAACCTGAGATTGTGCGGCCTCCACTAGTACCTAAACCTCTGGCCAATAAAGAAAACATCTTCCAACCATCAATTGGGACCACCGACAGCTCACCTGCTCAACCTGCATCAACTCAAGACACTTCTTCTACACAACGGCCATCTGTATCTCTCGCCACTACCGCTTCCACGGATCAAGCTGTCATCAGCAAATCACCTGACCAACCTACCCACTCCGCATCTGAACCAGGTACCGATAAAGATCGTGGGAAGATCGTACCCGGCGAATCGAGTTCCGAAGAGCCTCCCACTTTTAGCAAATCGCGGAACGAACTCATTCCAGAAGTTGAACCTCAACACATCGTCAGTATTGATGTCGAAAAAGCCGAGGAACCACAACCAACCAAGCCCGTGGCCGTGACATTGGAAGAGGAAGTTGTTCACACGGAGGAACTCGTCAAGGCCGACCAGCCAATAGCCGATTCTACCCTTCACCCAGCAAGCCTCTCCATGTTGAAGGGACGATCAGCCGCAGTAGGTCCCCCGGTCCCAACAGCAGTCCCACTTCAATCCTCGCAGACCGATCGATTACACCAGGCCCAACAATTAATTCAAACAGGAAACTACGAAGAGGCCGTAGTGTTACTAACTCCACTATTTCGTGACCCGCCAGTGAAGTGGCAACCATGGTTTTGGATGGGAACCGCACTGCTCGGCAAAGGCGACATGGAACAGGCGGATCAATATCTTTTAAGCGGGTTAGCCAGAAATGACAAAATTCCACAACTATGGATTCAACGTGCCCTTGTGGCTCAACAACGCGGAGACTATCAACTGGCTATCCATGAATTGCGGCAAGCAGAATCCCTAGAAGCCGATCTTCCGCATATTCATTTGAATATGGGATACGCTTATGAACAACTGGGGAATGATCGCCTGGCCAATCAATATTATGGAAAATTCATGAAGCTGGCAGAAGGCAACCCAGCCTTTTTTTCCACTCGAAAAAAGCTCTTTGCGCGATTAACCCAACTTAATGTAGCAAAACCTTTGACCCCCTTGCCTTCTTCTATACCAGAGCCCTAATCCAACTTGGTGGTTCACCGATAGAAACAACCCACTCGATTTGATTTAGACCTCAAATTCTTCTGCCTGCTTCTCACCTCTCCCTTCTGACCTTCTCCATTTCACTTATCAGACTTCTTCACCTTCTCGGGTTTCCCTTTAGAACGCCCTATCAAGAACCGAATAAAAAAAGATGGGCTTGATCTCTTCAAGCGACGGAAACCATAACCAAAGATCAATAAGCGTCTCAATGAACAGATATCTCTGGGTAGATCACGTGCATCTGTCCTGGAGAAATCTACAAGTAACAATCGGGGTCTCAAGTCACAGTTGAGACTATGAGATAAAAGGAAGACTCATGAATGTAACCAGAATAAAACCCCTACCTCTCCTATCCCCTATCGATGACCTCTCCTCCGTGCCGGATATTTTCTCCTAAGATTATTCCATGCCAACCGATTTATCATTCCAACCGTTAATCTGGATGCTGACCTGCACAGCGCTGGTCCTGCTCATGCAGGCCGGGTTTACCTGTCTGGAAACTGGATTGGTCCGTGCAAAAAACAGCATTAACGTGGCGATTAAAAATGTGGTGGATATTTGTCTCTCCTCGATCATGTTTTGGACCTTTGGCTATGGGCTCATGTTTGGGGTCACCGCATTTGGCCTCTTCGGAACCACCCAGTTTCTGTTCGATGGGGGTTCCGATATTCCCATGTGGACCTTCTTTCTGTTTCAACTGACTTTTTGTGGAACGGCCACCACGATCATCTCTGGCGCCGTCGCCGAACGAAGGCGCTTTAGCGGGTATATCCTCGTTTCTGTCCTCATTAGTGCCATCATCTACCCGGTCATCGGCCATTGGGTCTGGGGAGGGAACGCACAGGGTCTACATACCGGTTGGCTTAATCAGCTAGGGTTCCTGGATTTTGCCGGAGCCACCGTTGTGCATTCCACCGCAGGATGGGTGGCCCTCGCGGCCATTCTCGTGATTGGGCCTCGCCTCGGACGGTTCGGAGCGACGGCCATTCCGATTCAAGGGCATAATCTCCCGCTTTCGGCGTTGGGCCTATTTTTATTATGGGTGGGATGGATGGGATTTAATGGAGGCAGTGTTGTACAAAGCTCCCAAAACATTCCTCTGGTGTTGGTCAATACCATGTTGGCGAGTGCAGCAGGAGGTTTGGCCGCGTTGTCATATTCTTGGAGGAGCCAAGGCAGACCAGAAGTCACGTCGGTGATTAATGGCATCTTAGCCGGCCTGGTAGCCATTACCGCCTCAGCGCCCTACCTGACGCCGACGGAGTCACTGTTGGTTGGAGGAATCGGGGGTCTGCTCTGTGTCCTCGCGACCACGTTTCTAGAACACCATGAGGTGGACGATGTCATTGGTGCATTTCCTGCCCATACCTGTGCAGGAATCTGGGGAACCTTAGCACTCGCGTTAGTCGGGAATCCGGAAATGTGGGGAACAGGCTATGACCGCTTAACACAATTCGTCGTGCAATTGCTCGGAGTGGTGACGTGTTTTGCGTGGTCTTTTGGGGTCAGCGTGGTCATCTTGAAGGCGCTCAACCAGATTGTTCCCCTGAGAGTGACGGCGGAAGAAGAGCACCTCGGACTGAATATGACGGAACATGGCGCCAGTACCGCACTCCTCGATCTGGTCGGTCAGATGGAAAGACACCGAGCCATGGGAGATTTCACGCAGGCCGTTGAGGTGGAACCGCATACGGAGGTTGGGCAAATCGCCACCGAATATAACAGGGTGTTGGATCGGGTCAACACCGAAGTCCAACAACGGGAAGATGCCATAAAAGCCCTAATAGAAAACCGTGATGAAATACGCCTGATCATCGATCACGCACTCGACGGCATTATTGGGATCGACGCCAACGGTATCGTCACGACTTGGAATCCACAAGCGACCGCCATTTTCGGTTGGCCAAAGGATCAGATCATCGGAGAGTCGCTTACCACCGCGATAATTCCTCCGCAATACCGACAGGCCCACGTTGAAGGTCTAAAGCGATTTGCTGCCACGAAAAAAGGGACTATCGTGAACCGGCGCCTCAAATTAACGGCCTTGCATCAAGACGGTCGAGAATTTCCCATTGAGTTGACCATCATTCCTATTTTTCAAGACACCACTTATTCGTTTTACGCATTCGTACGAGATCTCACCGAGCAACAACAAACAGAGGCTGCGTTACGTCAAGAAACAGACCTGATCAAACTCATGCAACACGTGGCGATCTCTGCTAACGAAGCCCAATCCGTGGATGAGGCCTTTCAATCCAGTCTCGATCTCATCTGTGCATTTACCAAATGGCCAGTGGCGCATGTGTATTTCCGCGAAGACGAGCAGGCGTCCGTGCTCACGCCTTCGACGCTTTGGCATTTGGACAATCCTGAAGAGTTTCTTACGTTCCGAACTCTGACTGAGAAAACCACGTTTTCAAGTGGAGTGGGCCTTCCAGGGCGAGTCCTCGCTCACGGCCGCGCCTCATGGATTTCCGACATTACCCAAGATCTGAACTTCCCTCGCGCCAAAATGGCCGGTGAAATTGGGATACGGGGGGGATTCGCCTTTCCCATCCTGATTGGCCCTACCGTAATGGGTGTCTTGGAATTTTTCTCACGCTCGGTGGAGACACCCAACACCCGCATGCTGGAAGTGATGGAAATTATTGGCACACAACTCGGACGCGTCCTCGAACGCAAACGCGGAGAACTCGCACGAGAAGAAAGCGATGCTCGTATTCGAAGTATTGTGGAAACGGCGGCAGATGCCATAATCACCATTAACGAGACTGGAATCATCCAATCATATAATAGTGCAGCGGAGAATGTATTTGGCTATTCAGCTACGGAGGCCATTGGGCAGAATGTGTCTATCCTGATGCCTTCTCCATACCAAGAAGAACATGATGGATACCTCCAACGCTATCGGGATGGGCACCCTTCCACCATTTTTGGAAAAAGTCGGGAATTGGTAGGAAAACGAAAAGACGGCACGACCTTTCCGATGGAACTCGCCGTGAGTGAAACCAAGGTGGGCATTCGTCGCACGTTCACCGGCATTGTTCGAGATATCAGTGATCGTAAGCAACAGGAACAAGAACTTCGAGAAGCCAAGGAACGCGCTGAAATGGCTGCTACCGCAAAAAGTCAGTTCCTGGCGACAATGAGTCACGAAATCCGGACGCCGATGAATGGTGTGATTGGCATGACGGGGCTGCTCCTGGACACCGAGCTCTCTGCTCAGCAACGACAATTTGCGGAAACCGTCCGGTCATCCGGGGAAACCCTGTTGAAGATCATTAACGATATTCTGGATTTCTCCAAAATTGAAGCCGGAAAGTTGGAATTCGAACTGATCCCGTTTGATCTTCGTACCACGTTGGAAGAGTCGCTGGAGTTGTTAGCCGAAGCGGCGGGAAAAAAGGGGCTCGAATTGGTTGGCTTGGTGAGTGCCAATGTACCAACCGCGCTACAAGGAGATCCTGGGCGTTTGCGTCAGATATTTATGAATCTCACGGGCAATGCCATCAAGTTTACTTCGAAAGGTGAAATAATTGTAAAGATTTCATCGGTGGAGGAAACGCCAAACCACGTGATGATACGGGTAGACATTCATGATACCGGAGAAGGCATCCCCCCCGACATTTTGCCAAAACTTTTTCAACCGTTTTCTCAAGCCGATAGCTCAACCACCAGGCGGTACGGTGGAACAGGCCTTGGTCTCGCCATCTGCAAACAACTTGTGCAGCAAATGAACGGGGAGATCGGCGTTGAAAATCGATTGGAAGGTGGGAGTACCTTCTGGTTTACCGCTCGTTTTCACAAACAACCGGTCTGTGCTACATCACTTGCCCAAACGCCTGTCGCACTGAAACACCTCCGAGTGTGTGCGGTGGATGATCACCTCACCAATCGTCAATTATTAGAACAATATTTTCACTACTGGAAAATGGAAGGCACCTTAGTCGAAGACCCACGAAATTGCCTCGCCCGCCTTCAAGAACAGGCCCAAACAGGTAGGCCTTTCGATTTGGCAATATTGGATATGGAAATGCCGAATATGGATGGATTCACCTTGGCCCAGCACATCAAAGCGGATGATACCCTTAAAGACACACGCCTGATCCTTCTGACCTCTCTGGGAAGACGGGGAGATGCCACCGCCGCTCAACAATGTGGATTTTCTGGTTACTTAACCAAACCCATCCGAAGAGCGCACCTTCAAGCGTGCTTAGAAACCGTCATGGGCTTACCACTATCTGATGCCCAGGCAGGACCCCAACCATTAATCACTTCTCATTTTCTCAAAGACCGCCAACTTCAACAGGCCATTCGCATTTTGGTGGTAGACGATCATCAAGTGAATCAGCAATTAGGCGTTCTGATGGTCGAACGACTGGGATTTCGGGCGGATGTCGCAGGCAATGGCCGGGAAGCGCTCGAAGCCCTCTCTCGCATTCCCTACAGCCTCATTCTGATGGATTGCCAAATGCCAGAAATGGACGGCTATGAGGCGACGAGGCAGATTCGTGAAGCGGAAGCCCTGAAAGGTAAGGCGTTAGGTGTGAGGAGTGAAGTGCAAGAAGCTCACTCACCCAACGGTTTACACCTCACGTCCGTCCACGTTCCGATAATTGCCATGACGGCCAATGCTATGCAGGGGGATCGTGAAAAATGTCTGCAAGCCGGCATGGATGACTATCTCAGCAAACCCCTTCGTCCTGAAGCATTATCCAAGATTTTGGCTAACTGGTTGCCTAAAACAAAACCCTTGGCCTCTCCAACGACGGAAGCCTCCACAACGTCCACTCCCTCTGTTTCCTCCCATTCTTCTCCTTCGCCGTTCATCAACCCAGAGACTCTGG
>QJYE01000169.1 GCA_003235785.1 Nitrospirota bacterium | reverse complement strand
GCACCAAACCCGAGGTCACCTACTTACCTTTGGAATCCTTTGCGGAAGGGCTGAAAGGGTTAGTTCAATTTCCACTTGATGTCTTAAAAAATTTGGTCACGCTTCCTATACCTGAAAAGAAAACGCCAGAACTCCTTGCTCCCTCCAAGTAAAACCTGAACGTGGAAGATGCTACGATTCGGTTGAGGGATAAACCCAACATAGAAAAAAATGCCACTAGCTAAAGGAGAGAGACAAGGTGCCTAAGAAACACAGTCGGTTTTCATGGTTGTCTTCAACCCTTCTCTGGAGTTTGCCTTTGATTTTCTCGGGCTGCATATCTCCCAAAGCGCTGGAACATGTAGTGGTCGCGTATGACTATTCCGTCACCAAGTCCCTGGTTGAACAAATACTGGTCAACATCGCAAGATCTCATCATCATCAACCCGTCCATTTCACAGCCATTTCCAACATTGCCGCCACCTTTGACTATCGATACATGGCAGGGGCTACCCCACCGTTAGGTGGATTAAATGGCGGGTTTTCATTAGCACCCATCTTCGGAGCCACCATCGCCGAAAATCCCACCTTCAGCATTAGCCCTATTGAAGGAGAAGCCTTCACGCAACGGCTTTTGACCCCACTCGGAGAAGCCAAAATGACGCTCCTGCTCAGGCAGGGGGTCGACATTGATTTACTCCTCAGACTCATGGCCGGTGAAGTCCGAATGACCACGAATAATCGAGAAACGGCCTACTACAATCGGCCATCGGATATGACGGGATATCCCATCTTTCGACAAATCGTTCTCCACATTTCTCGGTTACAAGACCACAATCAACTGTATGTCGAGCCACTGGTGTATGACCGGGAATGGACCCTCCCTCTCGCCTCATTGTCCGGTGAAAACTTTCAAACGTTGGAGAACAACTACCGGATTACCGTGGATAGGGAAAAGCAATTGTATACCATTCAAAAACGGTCGATCGGGCATACGGTCATTACAAACTACGACCCGACAACCATCTCCAATCAAGAGCGATTGATCCTGCAAGCCAAGGCCGATCGTTGGCCGCCGAATGATATCCTGGTCGACATTCGACCCGGCAATCCTGGAGGAGAATACCCGATGCAAGGAGCCTTTCGCCTCAGGAGTTTCCATGGCATCCTCAATTTTCTAGGTCGAACCATTCTGGAGGAAACCGAATACCATGTCGATCCCGACCCGCGAACGGGGATAGTTGCTGAAAACCCTGTCCGGACAATGGATATTCAAGAAACTTCCTCCACCCCACCGAATGCCAGTATTTCAGTCACTCATGATGGCCAGGTCTACTCTATTACGGATGTTGAACAACGCTCGTGGAATTTGGAGGCCTTTCGATTGCTCTACCAACTGTTCCAAATGACCGTCACGGAAGCTCCAAGGGGGAACGTGCCCAGCATCACCATTGCCAAATAAAACAGGTATCAATCCATGGTCATGCCAATGATGAGGAAACAAGGTTGCCCGTCGGTGGGTTCCTGCTCTCGCAATAGCACTCGTAAATCAACCAAATAAGGGGAAATAATGATCTCAATCTTCAGAAAGCCTCAACGCATTTATGGACAAAGCCGGCTAAGCGCAATGGCTCAAGCACGGGTCCTCTCCTTTTCCTTCGTCTTACTTATACTCAGCGTATCTTTTTCAACGACCACTGTGCGGGGGGCCTCCACGCCCTCAGAGTCCTTGAAGCCACAGGAAACGATCGCATTAGAGCGGGCAGGTGCTGCGCTTTCTCAGACCTTCATCCACATGGCCCAACAGGCAAAACCCTCAGTCGTTCTGATTACGGTAAAAAAGAAGATCAGCAATGACCCAAGGCAGTATACCCGCGCTCCATTTCTTAATATCCCGTTTTTCCGGCGCTTCTTCGGACACAACTCGGGACCCGAAGACGAAATTCCTCTGCCTGACCGTCGAGAACTGGAAATGGCCTCCGGCGTCA
>QJYE01000179.1 GCA_003235785.1 Nitrospirota bacterium | reverse complement strand
AGGATGTCCTGATACGAACGCATGTGCAATGACACTTGATCCTGTCGCGCGGTTTTGGTGAATGCCGTCCATACCTCGGACCTGACTTTTTGTGCCACAGGCAGGCCGGGATGATCGGCATAGACGACGAGCACGGCTGGTTGCTTGTTTTTCTGCCGGGCCACCTTATAGGCCACCACAAGATGGCGCATCCATTGGTAGGATTGTCCCGCGAAGGGGCAGGGCTGATAATCGGTTTCGGCATCGAGATGAAAGACCTTCGGGATGATGTCCCAATACTGGATGCCTTGTCCGCTTAAGGCGCAACGACTGGTCATGTCTTCGCTGTGATTGATTTGTGGCTCATAACTTCCTTTGCATTGGATGGAGCCGTTTCGCTTCACCGTTTGCGAACAGGCGTCTCCGTCCTGTTCAGTGAATTTACATTCAAACAGGACGACTGACTGGGGGCTTTCGGCATAGACAGCCACTTCTGTCGGACAAGGTTCATTGAGCAACGTTTTGCGCGCGGTCCATTCCAGAGTGATGTCCCAGGGGCCGCCTGTTGGCAGCCCAATGGTCTGCGCGAGGGCATCAAGAATTACATCACGATCTGGAGAGGTTTTGATGGTGCCGAAGACATCAATGGCCAGCGCTTGGGAGGAATGCGCCATATGTGTGTTGATGGCTCCACCTCTGCCTGTGTGCCACGGAAATGTTTCCCATGGTTCACAGGCTTGATGGGCGGCAGGGAAGATATTGTGTTCGAGACGGGTTCTGGTGGCTTGTTCCATGTGTATTGGTTTTGACCTTGTGCTCGAGGATTTAGCGTTTGTGACCCTACAATCTATCTATCGGTCAATGAGCATGAGAGTTGAATGTGGAAGTGAATGAGAGAGAAAGCCAAATGCGAGAAGAGGCAGATGCTTGCCCGAAGACGAATGGCAGGCTCAGGTGACTATGGGGCCGGGGAGATTTTTGTCTAGGTTTGGATGGATGAGGATGGGCTTGGACATCCTTCCGGGAGTGGTAAGAAGGGACTTTTCTTGAATGCGACAGGTGTGACCGTGCTCACAGTTTGGAATTCGGTGGGGGCTTTGCGGAGGGTGTGGATGATGATTTCGGGTTGACAGAAGAGACGGATGGGAAAGAGGGATGTGCCGACGCCGCGTGAGGTGTAGCCGCGCATGGTTTCATGTTGCCAAGGGCCGGCTTTGTAGGACCGGGCACAGCGGCAATGGGTGATGATGGGGCTCCCGCCTGGCAGGCAGATTTGTCCTCCGTGGGAATGGCCGCACAGATAGAGATCCATCCCGGCGGCGGCGGCTTCGGGAATGATTTCCGGGGAATGTACGAGAAGAATGCGGACGGCGTCGATTGGTGCGGCTGCGACTGTTTTTTGCAGGTCCCCCGTTTCGTAGTAATGCACGTCATCCAAGCCTAAGAGCCAAATGGCGTCGGAGCCTTTTTCGATCGCCTGGGTTTCATTGAGCAACATGCGAATGCCACAGTCTTCGAGTCCTGGCGTCATTTCCAGCCAATCATGATTGCCCAAGACGCCAGTGATGCCATATGGGGGGTGCATGGTGTTGACGAGCTTTTCCATGAGGCGCAAGGTTTTGTCATAGGAGCCATATGTTCGGAATCGATAGTCTCCGGTGAAGACACAGGCATCGTAGTCTAAGTCGGAGAGGGCGGCTTGAAGGGCCTGCCCTTTATCAATCATGCCTTCGATGTGGAGATCTGAGACATGCAAAATGCGAAATCCCTCAAAGGCCGCCGGGAGGTGAGGAAGAGGGACCTCATGTTCGACAATACGATAGTTCGTCGAGTTTTTGACGGCCCGGTTCCAGAGCCCTGTGGTTTTCAACGATGTTTTGATCAGCCAGGCAATGGCGGGAAATTCTTCCATATGGATATGGATATGATGGCCACCCAAAAGCAGAGCCGAATAATGGGCTTGCATTTCCAATCGTTTGCCGGCATGGGCCGATCCGATACGATCAATAAGTTTTGTGAGGGCTTCTTGTTCTTGGAGTTGCATCATGTGCTTGTCAGGATTATCTCATCATGGTTACCATAGCATCATGCAGCGCTTAGATCTTCATCAACCCGAATTGCCCGATCTTCAGTTTGTGCTGATGGTCCTGGCGTTATGTACGTCTGATCTCGAGTCCCTCAACGCCCCCGCATCTGTCCGTGAGAACGTGTTTAACCGGTGTTGGGCCTTATTACATGAAACCCCGCCACCCACCAAGAAGGAAGAACGCGTCTTGAATTTAATGTTGGGTGATGAGGTCACGTTGGAAGCGCTTGTCACGGTTATTCGGGAAACATTTGAGGAACACGGATTTTCGGAGCTGACCTGGGAGCATGCGCCCAGTGAGCCATCCCGGGATTCCACTCCTGAAGTGCGGCCCCTGGTTGAACGAATACAGAAACTGTATCCTCAGCCTGAGGACATGGACCCTCCTTCGAATCCTTCAACTTCTTCTTCTTAATCCGTTCTCACACATATTTCGACTAATTTGACGGGCGTGGTTCTCTAGGTGATCGGAGAATCACCAGGGGGATCACCCCTACTTTTTCTCTAATTTGGTTGTTGAGAGTCAAGACTCATTGAGACTTGAGCTGGGGGATATCGTCATCATTGCGAGGCGATGGGTATTTGTGATTCTTTTCGATTGAGGCGATATCGAGTTTCTCATTAAGAGTTTGCGGTCTTGGCCCGTTTTTTCTCGCTGTGGTCCGTATGGGCTGAGTCAAAGGCTCCGAGGCTTCGAAATTTCGCTTCCCGTTGTTTGAGTAATTTTGGAATCGGGATTTTTTGGAGTTGGAGAAAATGGGTGTTGAGTGTCTGAGAGAGATGCTTGGCCATGAGTGGCATATTTCGATGGGCGCCCCCTAATGGCTCGGGAATAATATCATCAATGATGTTGAGCTTGAGTAATTCCGGGGCGGTCATGTGCAAGGCCGTGGCGGCCGTCGCTGATTTTGAGGGATCACCCCATAAGATGGCCGCACAGCCTTCTGGTGAAATGACGGAATAGATGGCATGCTCTAACATGAGCACCCGATCCGCCACGCCTAAGGCCAAGGCGCCGCCGCTTCCTCCTTCCCCGGTGACCACTGCGATAATGGGCACCTGCAGCCTGATCATTTCCAATAAATTCCGGGCGATGGCTTCCGCCTGTCCTCGCTGCTCGGCATCGATGCCAGGGTAGGCCCCCGGGGTATCAATAAAGGTGATAATCGGCCGTTGAAATTTTTCGGCGAGTTTCATGAGACGCAGGGCTTTGCGATAGCCTTCCGGTTTGGCCATGCCGAAGTTCCGGCGCATGCGTTCTTTCAGCGACTTTCCTTTTTCATTGCCCATGACCATAATCGAGCGGTCGTTCCACGTGGCAAACCCTCCGATGATGGCCCGATCTTCTCCAAACAAGCGATCGCCATGGAGTTCGATGACGTTGTCGGCGATTTCCTCTAAATAGTCAGAAATGGAAGGGCGTTGGGGATGCCGGGCAATTTGGCTGCGTTGCCAAGGCGTGAGGTTGGAGAAGATGTCCTGTTCCATGTTGGCTAACTGTTCGGTACTTTTCTCAATGGCCTCTAGCACGGAGTTTTTCTTGGACTTGGACTTGACTAATTTCGCCACGCGTCCTTCGAGGTCTTTGAGTGGTTTTTCGAAATCTAAATATTCACGCACGGGCAGGCTCCTTGGTAGAGGGCAATTAGTGGAAGGCGACCGTCGATGTTCCCAACAAATGCTCCACTTCTTCTAAAAATTCCGGTGTAGGGGAAATGCCGACATTTGGTAGCTTCGACAGGTTGGCTGTCAGGTCCGGCTGTAGATGAAAGGCCAGGGAAATAGGTGTTGGTCCAGGGTATCGTTCAAAAATATTTTTCAAGTCTACCAGATTGTCAGGCTGCACGTCTGGTTCGTGAATTTTTAGTGTCACCTGTTTAACCGTTTCACATTCTAATTGCGGCACGAGTTCCACTCGTGTGACTTTTATTCTAGCACCATTATCCATAACATCTACTGCTCCGGTGACCCGGACGACAGCGTCCGGCTTGAGCATGTCCTCATGGTTTTTGAAGGCTTCCGGGAATATGATGGCCTCGACGGTACCGTGCAGGTCTTCTATTTGGGCATAGGCCATCCGATTCCCTTTTTTGGTGGTGGTGATTTTGATGCTGGAGATGACGCCGCAGAGCTTGACTTCTCGCTCATCCCGTATTTCTCTGAGTGATTCGGTGGAGCATGTGGAAAAATGGGCGATGGCCATCCGATGGCGGTTGAGGGGATGATCGGTGATATAAAAGCCGGTCAGTTCGCGTTCATATTGTAAAAGTTCGTTTTGTGACCATTCCGGTTTCTGCGGAATGGTGAATCCAAAGCTATTCGTGTCTGCCACAGCGGTGTCTTCTGAAGGGAGATCAAACAGGCTGGTTTGGCCTTGTCGCTTGTTACGTTGAACGGTGGTGGCGTGATCCATGATTTGATCCAGGGCTTCAAACAGGCTCGCCCGTGAGGTACCCATGGAATCGAAGGCGCCGACTTTGATCAGGCCTTCGACGACCCGTTTATTGACCTTTTGGGAATCCACCCGGCAACAAAAATCGACGAACGAGGTCATCTCCCCCTCTGCATCGCGGGACTCCAGGATGATGTCGACGGCATTTTGTCCCACGTTTTTAATGGCGGCCAATCCAAATCGAATTCCTTCCGGCACCACGCTGAAATTTTTTAAACTCTGATTCACATCGGGGGGCAGTATTTTTATCCCCAAATCACGGCATTCGGTAAAGTAGCCCACCATTTTATCAGTATTGCCCATTTCGATGGTGAGGAGGGCTGCCATGAATTCAGTGGGATAATGTGCTTTCAGGTAGGCCGTCTGATAGGTCACCAACGCATAGGCCGCGGAGTGGGATTTATTGAACCCGTACCCGGCGAAAAAGGCCATTTGGTCAAATATTTTTTCCGCCACTGATCCTGCGATGCCCTTTTCGACGCACCCGGAAATGAATAAGGCTTTTTGCTTCGCCATCTCATCATGCTTTTTCTTCCCCATGGCGCGGCGGAGTAAATCGGCTTGTCCCAAAGAGAAGCCAGCCAGCTTATTGGTAATGGCCATGACTTGCTCTTGATAGACAATGACGCCATAGGTTTCTTTTAAGATGGGCTCCACCTCGGGTGGGGCATAGACGATTTGCGAGGGATCGCGTTTTCGTTTGATGAAGTCATCCACCATGCCACTTTCCAGGGGGCCGGGACGATAGAGCGCCAAAATGGCGATGAGATCTTCAAATGTTTCCGGTTTGATTTTGACTAACAGGTTTCGCATGCCGGAACTTTCCAGCTGGAAAATGCCAGCGGTCTTACCGGAACTTAATAGTGCGAAGGTGGCTGGATCATCCAGCACTAAATTGTTGATGTCGAGCGGGGGCGAAACCAACGGGGAGGCATTGACCATTCTGACTGCCTCGTGAATCATGGTCAGTGTTTTTAAGCCCAGGAAGTCGAACTTCACCAACCCGACTTTTTCCAGATCGGTCATCGTATATTGCGTGACGATTTCGTCATTGCTGGTCTTGTAGAGCGGTACATGCTCCATGAGTGGTTTCTGTGAGATAACCACGCCGGCGGCGTGGGTGGAGGCATGGCGAGCCAAACCTTCTAAGGCCATGGCCGTATCCATGAGTTCTTTCATGCCGGGTTCCTGGTCGACTAATTCCTGCAGACGGGGCTCCTGATTGAGCGCATCTTTTAGGGTGATGTTGAGTTGCGTGGGCACCAACTTTGCGACCTTGTCGACGTCGGCATAGGGGAAATCCATGACCCGTCCCACATCCCGAATGGCGGCCTTGGCACCCAAGGTTCCAAAGGTAATGATTTGGCAGACGTGCGCTTCCCCATATTTCTCAATGACGTAATTGATGACTTCTCCCCGGCGGTCCATGCAAAAGTCCATATCGATATCCGGCATGCTGACCCGTTCAGGATTCAGGAAGCGTTCGAAGAGCAGGTTGTAGGACAGCGGATCCAGGTCGGTGATGCGGAGGGCATAGGCGACCAGGCTTCCTGCGGCAGACCCGCGTCCCGGTCCCACAGGTATTTTGCGTGAGCGCGCAAAATTAATAATGTCCCAGACGACCAGGAAGTAGCCGGCATAGCCCATGGCATTCAATACCGCTAATTCAGTGGTCAAGCGATGTTGATAGGCCTCAAGGGGGATGGATGTTGGACGTTCGCGCAAGCGCTGACGCAGGCCTTCTTCAGCGAGATTCTGGAGGTAGGAGTTATGCGTTTGGCCTTCGGGCACATGATAATCCGGCAGGTAGGTGGCACCGAATTCAAGGGAGAGGTCGCATTGTTCAGCGACTTGCGTGGTATTCAAGACGGCCCGGGGAAACTCGGCAAATTCCGCCACCATTTCTTCGGTGGACTTCACATATAACTGATCCGTATCAAACTTCATGCGGTTGGGATCTTTGAGCGTTTTCCCCGTCTGCAAGCACAGCATGATTTCATGGGGGCGGGCATCGCGTT
>QJYE01000351.1 GCA_003235785.1 Nitrospirota bacterium | reverse complement strand
TTGATGACCGTGTCTATGATTGGAACCTCCAGCGCCAGGGCTTCGGACTCTCAAAATAACCAGACCATCCAAATAGACAAGCCGGCGTACTTTGCCAACTTGGAGCGAGAATTTGTTCAGCTCAAGCCTGGCAATTATGTGCTGACGCCTTTACCTGACAGCCTGCAAGTGACTCCTTCAGACGGTACCACCTCTGTTCAACTGGCTATCACCTTAAACACACATGATCAGGAACTCTCCGAACCCATCGCCGTGTCGGTGGAAGGGAAACCGGGGGGAGAGTCTGCTGATCGGCATATATTGGCGCTGTATCTTCCGGGCGGGTTTAGTTATACAGCGGAAGGGACCTATAGCGGAATTCAGTCGCGGGCCGTCAATCCCCAAGCGGAGATCACGGATCCCGGACAGATCTATTTGGAGAAACCCGTTCATTTTCTCAGCATTGAAGGACAGGACCAGGTGGCCAAACCTGGCAGGTATACGGTCGAACAAGCTGATAAAAACATTCGACTTGTTCCTGGCGAAGGAAAAGAGGTTATTCTGGTAGAAGCTCAAGAAAATTCCCAGAACAGTGGATTGAATGTTCCAATTGCCCTTTCACTTCCTGGTTCTGCGGAAGAGGAGGCAGACATGCATCATGTGATCCTGCTGCTTCCTGGTGGGAAAAGCCTGGAAGCAACTGGAACGTACAGTGGGATTCAGTCACGTGGATTTTTCGGTGATGCAGGAAAGGCCATCACGGGAACCGCAAAGAAAGGCACAAAAGCAGCCAGCAAGACCGTTAATCGGGCGAAAAATACAGTCACCCGTGTTGGGCGTCAGGTGACCAAATCCCCGCCCAGTTTTCAAACCTTGAAAGGCACAGGCAGAGTATTAGGAAATGCGGCCACGAATACCGCTCAGGATGCGGCTAAGTTTGGGGAAAAAGCCGCATTGGAAGCTAAAAGAAAGGCCGAGTGGGTCGCTCAGCAAGCGGCCAAAGGCGTGCAGTGGTTGGGACAGCAAGCCTGCAAAGTGGCCCTTAAAACCGCTGAAACCGGCATTCAGGTGGCAGGCAAGACCCTGAGTCCGGCTCTAAGACAAGTTCAAAAGATGCTGAACCGCCAGGATATGAAAAGAAAACTTGATGGGGCGATTGATCAAGTGAAACGACAATTGGGCCCAACCATTAACCAAGCCATAGAAGCCGCCTCCATCATGACTGATCCAAGGAATGCCACTGTCCTCAAGCAATTACTCAAGAAGGAAACGATCTGTGACACCTCACCATCAGAAGTCCAAAAAACCCTTCTTGCCATGTTTAAGAAACCCATCAATGATGTTGTGACGTTGTATCAAAATAGAAACAACTCTCAGGTGCGGTCTCGTGGAGCAAAGGATTTTTCAGTAGCGTTTGGACTTGGCGGCGGGGGCGGCGTTGGCGGGGGCGTTGATGTGGGCGCACGGTATACCACTTCTCGCTTTGGCCATACTAGCCCGCCAGATAAATGGTTTTTGGATGGGAACATTTCTCTTGCCACCCGTGCTGGGGGTGAGGGAGGCATCATTATTGGGTTCTTCCCCAACATCGCCCCTGAAGATACGGGTAAGGAGTTTTTCGCCGTATCTGTGGGGGCCGGACTTCCGGCCGGTACCACCCCGAAAAGCCCAAAAGGTGTAGGGACATCGGTAGATTTCATCTTTGGTCCATTTTCCGATAAATTCACGTTTCAAGGATTTGCCATTTCCTTCACAGCAGGAGCTTCCCCTAAATCGGTCAGCGATTATGCAGGTGCCGCTTTAAAAGTCG
The DNA here is from genome assembly GCA_003235785.1 of Nitrospirota bacterium. Classification (GTDB taxonomy): domain Bacteria; phylum Nitrospirota; class Nitrospiria; order Nitrospirales; family UBA8639; genus Nitrospira_E. Next base: position 4,747 of record QJYE01000351.1, on the reverse strand, counting down.
GGTATGGCTTGGGTCTATAAACCTAAACAGCAGTTGGATCACAAAAGTCGGCACAACCTCTTCACGCACTTAGAGAATTTTTAAAATCTCTCATTACCCGTAAGGTGACCACGAGTTGTAAAAATTTCCTATGCACATCAATCGTTTCCACAGCTTTTTTGCGCCCAATTGCCGTTTCTAGGATAAATGTTTAAAAAGTAGATTTTACGCTCGGCTTGACTCGGAAATACGAGTCAGGCCGTAGTGTTGATATTTTGGTTTGGAAAGAAAAGAAGTATGGACACCCTTCGCTCTATCTGTTTACTGCTACTTCGTCTTTCACTGAATCCCTGAATTACGGGTTCAACACCAACGTTCCTCCTTGATCAACCTGCAACACTGCTGCTCCGGTGCTCACATTCACCGCGTTATTAAAGTCCGTGGCACCGATTGTGCCTTGTCCCACACCTGCATAGGGAACGAATCCCGGTCCCACTGAAACATTTGCGCTGGGGTGAAGCAGCACTGGGATTCCCGATAGATTGGGAACCGTTGTGGAGAGATTGCATCCAGCGCATGTTCCTGAGGTGCCCGTGATGTTCACCATATTCGTCCCAAAGCCAAACGCCACGAGTGAGCCTCCAGAAAGGGTAAACGAAGAATTGAGGCCGACAGAGACTAAGGCTCCATTCACCGATAACATGCTGTCATTGGCCAGGGTGGTGAGATTGCCAGTCACCGACCCGGTGGCCCCATTCAGAAAGTTGAACAAATGCCCCCCGACTTGAAGTTGACTATTGTTGAGTTGAAGAGCGCCCTGAAGCACATTGGATTGCTGGAGAGAAGCCATGAGTTGAGCACTGTCATTTGTCCCATTGCCCTGCACATTCACAAAGTCTCCCGTGGTCGCCATCGTCCCTTGAAATAAACTCACGAGTGGCCCGCTGGCCTCGAGAATGCTTGGCGCGAGGTCCCCTCGGACCACCATAGCCGAGTGGGCCTCGATCGCCCATTGGAAGGCTGGATCAGACGGATCAAGATTGGGCGTCCCACTATTAATAATTTCAATCAACGCAGGAATATCCGCACGTGACTTGCCTAGAGAAATCGGGGGGCTTCCTTCTGTTGCAACGGGCTGGAGATCGCCAGGGATCAGGTCCGGTGATTCCGTTGGTCCTTCCAATCGGCTATCCAAAATAGTCAGTAAGGAAACCCGTGGGATATTGAAGGGATCACTCGTATCCGGGGCGATGGTACTGCCATCCAAAACAGCTAATACCCGATCTTCCACTTTGACATTGGCGGAGTTTAATTGTCCGCCCCCTTCGATTTCGGGAATCACTTCGATGAAGTCTGGAATCACTTCATCTTCGCGGCTAAAACCGGTCATTGGGTCAACATTGGGAGGACTGGGTTCTAGGGGAATTCGGTCTTCAATCCTAACATCAAAATTTCTTCCTAAGATGGCTACCACGGATCCACTAATATCATTGGGTTCTTGAAAGTAGGTTTCTGTTGCACCGGTGCTGGTAGTCACCAGATCGGTATTATTATTGAGAACGACGCCGCCTTTGACCGTCATGGGGTTTCCACCCGGGAGGTCCCGGGCTCGAATAACCCCATGAACACCCTCGACCGCATCTTCATTGCTACAACACCCGTCGTCGGTGAACCGATGCTGGAACAGCGTACTCTCGGACGTCACCCCGGGTATAACCTTTTGACTAGAGGCAAAAGTGGCCAATACATTAATGGCCAAGGATTTATCTGCTGGATTGGAGAATCTTGTCAGCACCTTGGCTTGACTAGCTGCTTCTTCAATTTCCATCGGGTCATTGAATGCCGCGATAGGAAAGGGCAGAAACAGATTTCTTCCGGGAGGGGGATTGAGCGGATTGCTGACTAATCCACCAAAGAGATTCGTCACCGTCAACCGCTCTGTTGGAATTTGTCCTTGGTGAGGTGCAAAGGCCGAAGGCCCACCATCAATCAGCATCAGTTCGGTATTGATAGGGGGATATTGAATTTCAATTCTGAAATTTCGGTTGCTGGTTTGTGCATCCAAGGTGACTTGGCTGTTGTCAAAAAGCAGGAGTCCTCCCCCACCTTTCGGTTGAGCAACATTCGGCCCAGCCGGGCCGATGACCACATTAAAACTATCGTTTGATGCCGGATCGATGAGGCTACTGGTAGGCCCCCCAACTTCTTGGGCAACGGGGAAGCTTCCACCAAGAGGCGGAAGGCTTGCAGGCAGGGAATTCGTTCCGCCGGAAAGAGAAGCTCCCGTCGTGGCCAGAATGACTTCCTGCTCGGCTTTCTCCTGTTTTTCTACCTCCTGAGTCTGTGCCGCAACGCCACCTAACATCTCCCCTAGAAGCTCAGCTTGCTTCAGTTCTTGGGAAGTCAGATAGGCAAGGCCCGTCTTGGGTGTGTCCTGATGGTGAACCAACGCAGTCAGAGGATACTGCCCGTGTAAGCCGTCCGGAGTGGAAAAGGGAACCCCGATTTGTCCGCTGCCCACCTCCACACTTTCCCCGGCTTTCACCTGTATCGACTGGCCATTCACTTCGACCGTCAACAGGCCCTCCTCCACTTGGTACCTCACAAGGGAATCTTGGTATTCCGCTCTGACGATAGGTGTGGCATACGACGCCAATACCACTCCTGACTCATCCCCCCTCGATGGTACCTCCCCTCGTCTTGCCTCTCCTCCCATCGTGACTCGGAAGACCCCTCCCCGAGTGATGGCTCGGGTGTCAGATATACGCACACTCACCTGTTCATGCGCAGCCAATTGCGAGGCAGCGACTGCCAATCGGATGGCTCCGTTTTGCATGTCGATGACAGGGGACCCATTAGTCTCGTCAGTGGTAATGCGGACAGAAGATTCTTCCTCCATTGTCACCACTCCTTGATGTCCGATTAATATCTCAGCTCGGCTTTGAAGTTCGGTGAGGATTTGATCGCCAAAACGAAGGGGCTCGCCAAACTGAATTCCACGCTCGGTTGGCTGGTCGCTTTGAGAACCTGATCGCACCTCCCCCTGTAGTCCGGATAGAACCAGAGAGCGATCGGCTTTTACTTTGATGCCTCGTTCAGGGTCAGCAGGCCAACCAAGCTCGGGGCATAGTATCGTGATCATTATTAACCCGTTGAGAAAATTCACCAACAAGGATTTACTGTTCATGGCTTGCTCCTTCTAGTTCTTAGCCACGAGAAGTGACTCATTTTCAAGAAATACATCCCAGAAGCGTACCGAGTCTCCTGAGAAAAAGAAAGATGCCGTGCATCAAATTTCCATGATGCCTCAGAGGCAAAAAAGACAGGAAATCCATTCCTTAAGGGAACGTCATCATGAAGAAGTTTCCTACCTGGTAGGAATTGGGAGGGGTTTTTCAGTAATGTTCATCTGACCGAACCCTCATTAAAGTATGGTTTTTTTCCATTCGTTGTTGTAACGTTGCTTGGGTTAAAATATCGACCCCCTCCTAATGAGGGGAAGAGGAGAGCACGATGAAGGAAACCAACCGGACCCCCGCGCAAACCCCATTGCGTCTGGTCGCAATTATTGGCCTTTTCGTTGTGCAAACGTTCAGTGCCTTCGCCCTGCCTAGTCAGGCCTATGCCCAACAAAGTGAAGCGGAGGTATCTGTTGCCGAAGGTGTGCTGGCCTATGAACAGCAGCGGTATTCTGAGGCCCTTCCTTTTTTCATGAGGGGAGCCGAGCAAGACCCTCTCAATGCTCGCGCACACTACTATGCCGGCCTCGCTTATCTCGCCCTGAAACAGCCTGACCAGGCCATTGGTCCACTAGAGAAAGCCCGCCAACTTCGCCCCACGGATCGAGATATTACATTTCAATTAGGTGTGGCGTATTTTTCCACGAAAGCCTATGACAAGGCCGGGCCGCTTTTGGAAGAAGTCTATCAGCAAACACCAGACCGCGAAAATTTGGGGTATTACACGGGCCTCACCCGGTATCAAGACAAACGGTATTCGGAAGCCGTTGAGGCCTTTGACGCCAACGTCGCCACCAATCCCGACTTGCAACAGCTCGCCCGGTTTTACCGGGGGTTGGCTTTAGGCGTGTTAGGGATGACGCAAGAAGCGGCCTCGGAATTGGAGGCCGTTCAGAAAATCCAGGCGGTATCCCCCCTGACGGCCGCTTCTGTTCGGATCCGTGATGAATTAATGGCCGCCCGGCGGGTGACCGATACCAAACGGTTTCGCGCACAAGTCAGTCTGGGGGGATATTATGACGATAACGTGGCCATTAACCCCAACAAAGAATCGATTGCAGATCCGAACCAACAGCTCATCCTCAATGATTTACGAAGCCGGAAGACCACCTCCCCAGGCATGCTGGCGTCGGTACTCCTGGATTATGCCTTTTACCGGAACGGCCCCATGGAAGCCACGGCCACCTATTCCTTTTTTCAAACGCTGAACGTTAATGCCAACTTGGACAAATTTAATATTCAGAATCATCTGGTCGGGCTCGGCAGCTTTTATCGAGGAGTGGCTCATGACATCCCCTACCAAGTGGCGCTTCAGTACACGTACGATTACCTGTTCCTGGATATGGATGGCTTTCTTTCCAGACAGACTCCCACGTTGAGTGGGACCCTGGTCCCTCCGACTTTTACCGCCCCCCTGGTCGGATCGGTCGCCAACCTCACGAATCTGCTCCTACGGTATCAGGTGAAGAGTTTTTTCAACGAGATCGGCGATGATGACTCCCGTTTTCAAAGTGAGAACCGGGATGCCT
>QJYE01000256.1 GCA_003235785.1 Nitrospirota bacterium | reverse complement strand
GAAGGAACCGCCTAAGGGCATGAGAAAAAATAACCTTGACAAAATCGCAACAAGATATGGGTCAGATTTGGACGCAACGATTGAGAAAAATCTGAGGTATCGCACAGCTATATAGAAGGTTTTTTAATAGAAGGGCGTTTAAAAATGGCCAGAAGATTGGATAGAAGGTGGCCAAGTGATTTCCTCTCATTCCCTAAGAGGACATCACGCCTACGCCACAATGCGTCAGCAGAGTGGCAATCGTCGCTTTAAGAACTTTCCGCTCAACGATTTGATCAATCATGCCATGGTCTAATAAGAATTCGGCTCGTTGAAAACCTTCAGGGAGACGTTCTTTAATCGTTTGCTCAATGACACGCGGGCCCGCAAAGCCAATGAGCGCCTTCGGCTCAGCCAGAATCACATCCCCTAACATCGCCACGCTCGCGGTCACGCCGCCAAAGGTCGGATCCGCTAAAAGAACGACATACGGCAGGCGGGCTTCCTGCAAATTCGCGATGGCCGACGCCGTTTTGGCCATTTGCATAAGGGACAATGTCCCCTCTTGCATCCGGGCTCCTCCGGATGTCGTCACAAGCAAAAACGGCATATGGCCCTCAACCGCCTGATCAATGGCGCGACAAATCTTCTCTCCTACCACCGACCCCATACTCCCCCCCATAAATGAAAAATCAAAAAGCCCAAGGGCCACCGGAATGTCACGAATCTGACAACGGCCAGTCAAAATGGCTTCCTGTTTTCCTGTTTTGCGTTGGGCATTTTGAACACGGGTGGTGTAGGGCAGAGTATCTTCAAACTGTAAAGGATCCCCGGGCACAAGATCCGCATCCCATTCCTGGAACGTTCCCGGGTCAGCGAGTAACGCCACGCGGTCTTCAATGGACATGGGAAAATGATAATGGCATTTCGGGCAAACTTTGAGATTTCGATCAACTTCGCGCTTAAAGATGATGGCCCTGCAGACCGTACATTTAATCCACATCCCTTCCATAATATTGACGGAATCCCCCTTGGAATCCGCCTGTTTATCCCGCTTAAACCATCCCATGGAGTAATAGATCCTCTCCTGTCACGCAGACAGTGAATGTAATTGGGTTAGACATTTGAAACGAGAAGCATGTGGGAAGGGAAAACACGACGGCACAGAGACATGCCATATTCTCTCTCAGTTCATCGATCAAAAAACATTACCATACGATGAGAGACCCGGCAAGAAAATCTTTGATGCGAAGTGAGCAAAAGAAAAGAACACCAGACCATCAGCCAGACGACAGGAATCGTCAATGGCCGTCACCCGCCCCTGGCATGCATTTCTAAGTGAGGGTCTTGGCGTAATCGCTCAATATCAATAAATTGACCACGGCCATTACTGACTTCCAACTCCTTGCGCTCTTCCGCCCCACGATCTTTACGGGTCTCCCACACCGATTTGATCATGGAGACCAAATCTTCACGTGAGCGTCTTTCCCGAATGGGTTTCAGTAAATCCAACCCGGTTTTGGCGTAGAGACACAGATACCACATTCCATCAGCAGTCAATCGGCTTCGATCGCACGTTGCACAAAATGGCATAGTAGTGGAAGGGATAATTCCAAAAATCGTCCCGTCTGATAAGCGAAATCGCTGTGCCGGGGCGGAACTGTTTTCATGCACCGGCTCAATGGTCCCATAATACTGACTTAAAATGGCCAGGATGTGTTTACGTGACAGAACTTTTTCTGCTGACCAATCATTCGCTCCACCTACATCCATATATTCGATGAAGCGGACTTCGCCCTGAACCCGTTTACCATACTCGATTAACGGAATCAGCTCATCGTCGTTATAACCCTTCATCGCCACCGTATCCAGCTTTAATCCCTGAAACCCAACTCGACCCACCGATTCAATGCCTTCAAAAACCTGGGCCAATGTATCGCGTCGGGTTAAGGCCTTAAACCGTTCGGGCTTTAAGGTATCCAGGCTCACCGTCACGCGAT
>QJYE01000460.1 GCA_003235785.1 Nitrospirota bacterium | reverse complement strand
ATTTTCAGTAATCTTCGTGAGCATTGGGCAGAAATTGTGAACCGGCCCCTTTCCGGTGGTGATTCTGATTGTAGTGGGCGTCTCGCCTGGTGCTAGCTGGAGGGCTGTCCTCCTCTCCTTCTTGTTTTGGCGGGTTCTCGGAGCGTCTGCCAACTCTCACTCCCTTTTAGATTTGTCGATTTCCCTCACGAATTGTTCTGGTATTCCTAACCGCAAAGTGGGTAGCTGATTGTTTTCCGGCTACCCCTCTCAATCTTGATCAAGGAGGATCGAAAGGGGCCACGTCGGTTTGATCCACATACCATCGAATATCGTTATCAAAATGCGCAATTGTTGGCTAGAGCTTCGTTCCTTGGCTATCAATCTCCTGATGTGATTCAAGCAGAAGTTGCGCAATGGGGGTTGCCAGAGTTTTCCATTATTGATCGAAAGGACACCCAGGCCTTTTGGGCTGGAAATGCTGAAATGATTATCATTGCCTTTCGTGGGACCGAGCCGATAACGCTCCAGGACTGGATGACTGATGTGAAGATTCGCCGAAAATCTGGGCCCTATGGCAAAGTGCATCGTGGATTTTTACAAGGCTTTCAAGCGGGGTGACCGGAAATTCGGGCTGTGATTACCAATTGGCAAACACAGGCCCAATCGCTGTGGTTGACTGGGCACAGCTTAGGGGCGGCGTTAGCAACATTGAGAATGGCATCCTTAGGAGAAGAAGCCAAACAGGTCAATGGACTATATACCTTTGGGCAGCTGCGTGTGGGAGGAAAAACCATTGCCAGAAATTTTGATCTGGACCTAAAGTCGCGTATGTTCCGTTTTGTGAATAATAACGATGTGGTGACTCGAGTCCCCACTCGAGAAATGGGCTTTTGTCATGTTGGACAGGTGATAATGTTTGATGCCTTCTAAAAGTTGCAATCTGGTTTACATTTCTAAAATCAATTTCGTGGCCGAGTGGTCGGGCGGGTTGCCGATCTTGGCAAACCGGGGGCGGATGGCATGAAGGATCATAGTATGGCGCAATATATTAAACATCTTGGGCGAAAAGAGAATAAGAAAAATCTTCTGTAGGGGCTCTAAAGGCTGTCCCCATACCTGTCAGCTGTTGGATAGATGTGTCGCGGTTGAGTATGGTCCGTCCAAGAATGTTTCCTGTCGGCTAGGTTCCTCCGAGAGCTCCTGGTCTGACCTCCCCGATAAAAAACCCATTCTTCTCTAAAGTTCTCTCCCCACTAACCGACAGTATTGTATATAGACTGACGATAGGTTGGTGTTGAGGTTCGTCGCTGGCTTGCACGAGAGTGTCATGAGTCATTTCGAACGATTAGGAACCATGAGGGAAATGAGAATCGTTATGAAAACACATTTTTGGGTAATTGGTACCATGGCGGTGATCGGAACATCATTTGTATCGACAAGTTTCGCCTTGAATACCTCAGACTATCTGCATTTGACCCGTCATCGGGATTCTACTGGTAAACTGCTCATGGGGCCAACCGAACATCAGTCTGAGCCGTCAGTTATGCAAAAGACCATGATGCCGGCGCAACCGAAGACGTTTGAGCGACGAAGCACAGACTGGGGCATGAGCGCCCAAGACGTAAAAGCGCATGAACCAATCCAGCCTTCGTGGGAACTTCAATCTCCCATATTAACCGAACATGAACAGCGTGTGGCTTATCACACGCAAATTGAAGGGATCGAAGCAGCGTTAACCTATACTTTTTATGACAATCATTTAGGTCAAGCGAAATATGTGTTTGAACCCCAGCATGAGGATGTTGTTGAATATGTGCAAGATTTTCAAGATGTGAAAAATTGGATTAGCCAAAGTTATGGCGTCCCCACGTCTGTTCAAGAAATTTGGCTGGATACGTTGTACCAATATGATAAAACTCTTTGGGGCCAAGCGATCCTGCGCGGTCATTTGGTCATGGTGGCAGAATGGCAGAAAGCAGGGACGGACATTGTCCTCGTGTTGGATGGAGGAAATGATACTGTTGGATTAGTGGCTGATTTTACGAGTACGACCTTCGCGGTTCCGGTGTCGTTGGTTATGCAGAGCCATGGAGAACAGGTCGAAGCCAGCATTGAAGAAACCACAAATCAAGATGTGCTTCAGACTGAAACGTTTATAGAACCGTCGGTTGAAGATGTGTCGGGGCAAGAACTGTCTTCCCAAATGGGTAGTAGTGGGGAATTCCATCCTGAAATAGAGGTGGCTTCTCAAGGACCAGTCAACGAAGTCGACGACTTGAATGAAATTGAGCAGATGCTCAACGAAGAATTTCCGGTTAGCGAATCAGTAGAGCCTTTCAAAGAAGCCGAGGCAATGGACAATAGCAAGCATGAGCCTATGCCTAAAACGGAAGTGGCTTCTCAAGGACCAGTCGATGACTTGAAAGAAATTGAGCAGATGCTCAACGAGGACTCTCCGTTAAACGAGTCTGTCGAGCCGGCTATGGAAGGTGATTCACTGGACAATAGGATGAATGATAGCGTGCAAGAGAAAACTGCCATTGAGGCTGATCTCGACGCACACGCGTCGGTCAATTCCGAAGCATACTATCCTGAATTCGTGGAAGAAAATCCGGTGGTTGAACGACACATTATGGACAAGGGTATGAGCAACGATTCCCCCATTGAGGCATCGGCTGATGTGCAAGCGCAAGAAAAGACAATGGATCTATCAGAAGCGATGCCTGTAGAGTCTGCGATTGAAGAGGGGCGGACAGAAGCCGATTCTATACAGGACTATGCTGCTGAGCACCAAGTGGATGAACAGGGTGATGGCCTTGCCACGGAGGCCGAACCGGAATTAGAGCCGCAACATTTGTAAGGTTTTGAATCTGGAATGTTGATGTAAGATCTCATTGTTCTTTCGTTTATTTTATTCTTATTGCTAGGAGAGTGGAAACATTCTCCTAGCATTTTTTTTTATCCTACCAGTCAGTTGCCCTCAATCCGACAGCTGGCTAATGTCCACTGGTTCCGACAGGTCGGATTTCCTGACTGTTTATCTGCGCGAAGGGGTAATCCCTCAATTCGGTGAGTGCGAAACCTCTGTTCCGGCTGAGTAAACCTCTCCAGGAGGGTGACAGGGGACTATCTATATGGCCGTTCATTGATGGAATCGGGAACATGTTCAACTGGCCTTCTTACCAGTACCAATAGGGATTGTATCCATAATACCGACCTCGTGGGCCCCAATAAGGGTAGGCATAGGGGTACGGATATGGCCCCCAATAATAAGGGTAAGGGTAGGCATAGCGTGGGTAGTCTGAAGGATAAGTCGGCCAAATTTTGAAGGCTTTGATGGTGAGGGTGGGGTAGATATAGTCCGTCTCATCCAGTTTTTGTGTGACAGAGCCTGACAGTTCCCCAGCAAGTGTGATGCGGGTTCCAGCAGGAACGGTGGCTGGATCTAAAAACGCCTGTTGGTAGGCAATATAGCGACCTTGTGACTGGGTAAGATCCGTTGTGGGTTCCTGTTCTTGGATAAGGGGCAATTGAAGAATGATGAGTTCCGTAGCATGCGCTAGGCGTTTAGCTGAAAGGATCTGTCCCCCTAGGACAACCAGTTCCCCTTTATGGTCATCCGGAGCCGCCTTAATTTGAGAAAAGGACAAAGTGTCATTGAGTTGATTGGCCAGATCGGGTGGAAGGGTGGATTTGTAAGGCTTCGAACAACCAGCAAAGAAAGCCACAGCAGAGAATCCCACCGCGAGCTTTAAGAGGTAGGAATTGGGTGGTCTACATTTGGATGAATGTGGAGACATATGCCCAACTTTCAGAAGGCCGGAGTGTTGCCAGCTTAGGGCTTTTTCTTTGGCGTGGCAAAGTTGATTTCAGTGGCGACCCAATCCCGATTTTCAGGAAGTCCTTTTTTTGTGACTTCTGCCACCAGGCGATCGCCAACTTGTGGACGGGCATCTTTTTGATGAATCCCATCTTGTTGCCAAATGGTCTGGGGTTGAAAGGCTAAAGACAGCGTTTGGCCTTTGGGAGTTTTCACTACCACATGATCTATTTGCATGGCAGTCACCGTTCCCATGATATGGGCGGCATCTCCATGCCCCAAAGCCAATGCGGGAACGATGAGTGCAGAGGCGAGAATCAAGAGAGGGAAAATTAATTTCATGACAGCACTCCTTTAGCCATTGAATTAATGATGATGGGGGGTGGCAGGTTCCACGTCTTCCCCTGATAAAAATTTATCAAGCATGTCTTGTTGGGCTTGCTCGGCACGAGTGCTGGGATTGTCTCGTTTCATCTCCGCGACTTCCTCTGGGGTAATGTTAGGGAGATGTCGAATGAAGAAGACGAGTTTCCAGCTTTCCTGGTCTTCTTCGGGAGCCCCCTTACCCCAAGCAGGCATGCCGGTGAAGCGAATGCCTGAATGAATTACGTAAAAAAGTTCACCATCCTGCAGAGACTGAATGGCGGGATCCCTGAGGTCAGGAACGGGTGGGTAAAAATTTGGTCCCATTTCTGTTTTACCGCTTCCGTCATTGGCATGGCATGTGGCGCAATGGTCAGCAAAGTGATGCCGGGCTTCAGCCAGAATCTCTGGAGAAAAACGAATGGGATTGGACATTTTGAGAAAATGACTTGGAGTGGCCATGTGGCGGATGAATCTGGCGATTTTGACTTCCCATTCCGGTGGGGTTGCTTTGGCAGTGAAGGTGCCGGGAAGCAGCCATAGGGCAATGAGAATTCCTCCAACGAGGAGGAGTAAACACAAAAAAAAGAGTAATTTGATTCGTTTTAACATGGAGTACCTCTCTAAATCAGTGTACCTGGTCGGAGATTTTCATCACAAGTCTGACATAGAAATAAGAAGCGACTGGTTGCGATCCCATAGGTATATGGAAGACAATCCCGAAAGCGCTGACAGCGAAGACCGGTTGAGAAAAACAACTATGCCGGAAACATTATTTTGAGACGTAGTGGCTATGAGTGAGGTATCTGCAGCATGGGTTGACAGATTGAAGTATCCTGAATGTTATCCCCATCCGGTTGACCAGGTACAACTGGTTGAAACCCATATTTCCTGGATCCTCTTGACCGGACGGTACGCCTACAAGATTAAAAAGCCCGTAAAATTTTCTTTTGTGGATTTTTCTACGTTAGAAAAACGTCGTTGGTTCTGTGATGAGGAAGTGCGACTGAATCGCCGATTAGCGCCTGAAGTCTATCTCGGAGTGGTTTCACTCACGGGCTCACCCTCGGCCCCTCAGATTGATGGCTCAGGACTCCCTTTTGAATTCGCCGTCAAAATGAAACAATTTTCATCAGCGTCAGAGATCCACAGTATTCTGAAGTCCAAGGAAATCGCGGAACCGTTTATACACGAATTGGCTGAGAACATTGCGCAGTTTCATGGTCAGATTGAACAGGCTGGAGAAGAAGTTCCCTATGGGAGCCCCGATATGGTTTGGCGTCCGGTGGGAGAATGTCTTGATGAAATGCCTCTCGATCGGCTCACGCAGAATGCTCGGAAACAGTTGGTTCTCATCGAAAGAGAGCTACGGAAGGAATGGGGGCATGTGGCTGAAATATTTTTGCAACGAAAACATTCCGGCTATGTTCGAGAATGTCATGGGGATCTGCATTTAGGCAATATTGCGATGTTCGAAAGAAAAGTGTGCGTATTTGATGCGCTGGAGTTCGAGCCTCGTCTTCGCTGGATTGATGTAATGAGTGAGGTGGCCTTTCTGGTTATGGATTTGGAGAAACATGGTCGCCAAGACTTAGCGTATCTGTTCTTGAATCGATACTTGGAATTGACCGGAGACTATGAAGGCTTGAGAGTCTTCAAATTTTACAAGGTGTATCGGGCGTTAGTTCGAGCGAAAGTGGCGGGGTTGCGATTGGCACAGTTGGCCGAACGCGGCGTGGAGGAAGATAAGGCTACATGTGAATTGATTGGATACGTTGAGCTCGCTCATCGTTACATTGCGTGCGTTTCTCCGGATCTTATTCTGATGCATGGAGTCTCGGGAACGGGAAAAACGACCGTGTCCACAGAAATAGTCAAAGCCATGGGTGCCATACGAGTACGATCCGATATTGAACGAAAGCGAATTTTTGCCAAAACTTTGAAGTCCAAGACGCCTGTTCCTCAAGATGCCGGACTTTACCACCCAGACATGACAGCACGGACTTATGAACAATTGCGGGATTTGGCGCGGATGCTTCTCCGGGCAAGGTTTCTTGTCATTATTGATGCCACTTTTCTTCGACAATCTCAACGAGAATTATTCAGGCGGTTAGCCAAAGAGCAGGGATGTGAATGGGTTATCGTGGATGTGTTTGCCCCTAAGGCTGTCTTGGCGGAGAGGATAGAACTGCGGTCTCGAGAAGGTCGTGATGCGTGATATTATGGAATGGCAACAAGAAACGGACGAATCCTTAACTCAGGAAGAGAACCCGAATGTGATTAGAGTAGATTCAACGGATCCACATTCCATCATTTCCGCATTAGAGGATATCAAGAAAAAGACCGGGTTTTAGAGAGAGAGGAGTCTTTCATAGACGTCAACTTCTCAGGATTTTGCCCTATGCGCCATTTGGCAATATTCCTGAATTTTTCTTGTAGAGATGTTCCGGGGACTGTCTTCTGGAACGGAGGAAGAGGGGCCGAATAACGGGAAAATCTTTATGGCATCCTGACAACTCCATTCGGAGTTGCGACTTTCTCCTTCTACTTCATCAATTCCTGAATTCGTTGATCGGTGCCGCCTAAGTTCAAGTAATTTTGGTAGTGGTGCTTGGCTTTCTGCAGATCGTGTTTGTGAAATT
>QJYE01000194.1 GCA_003235785.1 Nitrospirota bacterium | reverse complement strand
GCTATCGCATGTGGCTGACGCACAAACTCGCCTCCTGGATCGATCAGTTCGGGACATCCGGATGTGTGGGTTGCGGGCGATGCATCACCTGGTGTCCCGTGGGCATTGACCTCACCGAAGAAACCCGCGCGCTGTGCCATCCACCATAATAACGCTCATCCCATGTATGAATCAGACAAGAATGCAGAGAGCTATCCTTGCTAATAGTGCCTGGGGTGAATGCTCGCAGAATATCTTCATAGCCAATCTGTTAACAAGACAGCAGGAAAGTTCCTTTAAAAAACAGAGGCAGTAGGCGGCCGCCTCGTGCCGGGGAAGGGGTATTTCAAAACGTTCGATTGACCACATGAACGACGCAGCGACTACGAATGTCCGAATATCGCGTATACACCAAAACCCAATTCCCAGCAAACAACGGGGACTTTCCATCAGGCAAGCACTGAACATACAATACAATTTTAAACTCGGGAGAACGGAATCCAATGACAAGTGACACATGGGCCACTCCTCGCAATACGACAATAAATAGTATTTTTCATCCTACCGACTTTTCGAAAGGACCGGACATCGCCTTTGCCCACGCGCTGAAACTTGCCTGGGCCACAAATTCTCGCTTAACCCTTTTCCATGTCAATCCAAATCTCGAGGACCTCAATTGGTATGATTTTCCTTCGGTCAGAGCGACATTAGATCAATGGCGTCGTCTTTCCAAAGAGCGCCAGAACCCTCACATCAACCACTCAAGTATCGACGTTGAAAAAATTCTCTCAAGAGGAAAAGACCCGTCAACGGCGATTCTCAAGTATCTCGAACGTCACCCAGCCGATCTGATTGTCCTGGCGACCCATCAACTGGGTGGATTCCCCTTTTTCCCATCTGTCGCAGAGCCAGTCGCGCGCAAGTCTGGTAGTATGACGTTATTCATCCCGCAGTCCACAGAAGGATTTATTTCCGTGGAGGACGGGACACTCAACCTTGAGAAAATTCTTATTCCTGTATCTGCTAATCCAGCGCCACGAGTCGCGGTTCACGCCGCCACGACCTTGGTCGACGCAGTCAATTGTGAAAACGTTTCGTACGTGACGGTCCATATTGGCGATGATCAAACCATGCCAACAATTCATCCGCCTCCGCATAGCCAGGGAGCCTGGACGCGTATTGTTCGTCCCGGAAATGTCGTCGAAGAGATATTGCACGTTGAACAGGAAGAACGGCCTAATCTTATCGTGATGCCGACGCAAGGGCATAATGGATTTCTGGATGCTCTGCGTGGAAGCACCACGGAACGCGTGATTCGAGAAACCCGCTGCCCCCTTCTTGCCGTTCCAGCTGATTAAAGAAGGGTAGTGTGCATGAACGTTCCCATGTTGCTCCCGCCCCAGGAATGTCCCCCATCTAAAGATTTACCCGCAGAACCACACGCGTTAAGAATTGTGAGCACATTGGACGTGTTGAATAATTATTTTTTCAAGGGCAAATACGCCCCCAGATACGTGAGATGTCTAGCGAGATATCATCCGGCACTCTGTTCCTTAGGGGTCAGACTCGAATTATTTAATTCGAGTCTGACCCCTAAGAATAAGAAGATTCCACCTATGTTCGCCTGTGCTTTTGCTCTTGAATCTCTTTTCTTAATTTTTCCAAGGAGCCCTGTATATCAGGCTGAAGCATTTTTGCCCCATTGGCAATCAGGACTTTCGCAATGCCCCCGCTGATGGCTAGCAAGACCACGCAGAAAAACAACCCCGCCACATAAAAAAACGATTCAGGCACGACCATGCCCTCAGAGGAAGTCGTGATGGTAATCGTGAGGGATTCCATCGGAATAAGGTTGGAGACAATTTCCTGGGTTCCGTCTCCGGTGAGTAAACGGTAAATGATCGTGACCACCCATCCAGCCAACACCACCCCCAGGCCGAGGAGGACCGTCCCGATTGTTCTGGTGTTATTCGACGGCTTGTCAGGATCCCAATTGTTCGAC
>QJYE01000341.1 GCA_003235785.1 Nitrospirota bacterium | reverse complement strand
CCCCCTCTGCATGAACAACGCCCCTCCTAGCATTACCTGACACCCTGAGCCACACGCCTAACGACTTTTGTGTGTATACCTCCTTTTCCTTCTTCCTTTTCATTACGGAATGCGGTCCGCCCTTTTCCTCCGTGAACCCAGCAAAATGGATGCAGGAGAAACGACTTGAGGTCCTTAGTGCATCTTCTGGAGACCTGGCTAATGCGGCTCTGCCTCACGAGGAAGATTCCACCGGAAATTCCCCGCTGCAACTGGCAAAAGTCTTGGGCCGACCTGCTAATCAACCGGGAAACAGCCCCGAGGAGAAAGAACTAAACAATCCCCACAAGCCCATCCCGCGCGGTCAGATCCGTAAAGCGTACAATGCCGAATTATTGGAGCAGTGCAATCAGATTTCCAAATGCAGCGCCAAGCTTCAAAACGCGAAGCAAGGTAGAAGACCACCTACCGTGTTACCCGCTGGAAAGCCTGGAGAGAGCCCGGAAGAGAAAGAATGGTCCACTCTTCCCAAACCGATCCGCCCTGCTCCTCGCCGCCAACCAGGGAGTGACCTGAGTCTGCCTGAGAAAGAATCAACTCTTCTGTCTTTGTTGAATCCTTTTGCCGTCTCGGAAGCCCCTCACAAACAGCGTTTTCCCTGTACCTTACTCCCAAAAATCGCTATTGCAGTAAGCCATTTGGATTAATCACCATCTATGGTTCTGGCTATACCGGATCATGGCGTTTGTATGGCAAAAGTTCGCCATCAATACAATACCCCCATCATGGAAACCTGGAACGTTACCCATCAGTCGTGTTCCACATGCTCCTACTTAACGGCAGAGTATTTAACAGCCGAATGGCACTATTTTTATTTTTGGCCTGATGCGAGTGACATATACTTTTATTCCGCCTCAGTGGATTCCTATTAGTTCTAGGATGGAAAAATCTTAAACAGGGCTCTTAACGAGGCCTGCTCGCCCCTGACGTATTATCCATATGAGAGCTTATACAACAAGCCTCACATCCTTCGGGTGTAGGCCTTGCGTATTTGTCCCCTCCTTTTGAGGGGGTTCGGCTGAACACTGATGGCCCTGAAGTGAAGAGAAATTTTCTTGGTCGGGACCCGGTCCCAGTTTTTCGTTGAACCATTTGTAGTTTCCGTCCGACTGAGGTTATAAAAACTACAGAGAAGTCTTGGTTTAAATGGAGGGAGTATTTATGAAGAAAAGTAAACGTACACTCATCAACAAAATTTTCATGATGATTTTATTAATCGCTATCCTTCCACTTGTGGCCCATGTGTTTCCCACCGTGGCCTCGGCAGCAGAATGGTCTACCCCGACCTTTGGTGGTTCGGGAGGGAGCAAGTCGTACAATCTGGATTGCGGACGTGGTGGGGTGATGGTGGGGCTGACGTTTAAAAGCGGATCCTGGATTGATGAGATCGGAGTAGTCTGTCGGAAGGTGTCTGCCAGTACCGGCCGGTTGGGGGAAGAATTTACCAGAGGACCGGTTGGAGGAGCTGGAGGGGATCCCCGCATCTCAAAGTGTGTTCCAGGCGGGGTGATAGGAAGCGTGGTGGACGCTCAATGGGGGCAGTTTCTCAATCATTTAGTCCTGGGATGTTATGAATGGGATGCCTCCCGAAAACGCCCGGGAAGGATACAGAAAGTCGCCCCTTCCATTGACATCCAGGTCCTGGTGAAGGCTGGCTCCCAGTGTGGGTTGCTGTGTAATTTTAGTGGGAGGATTGTCTGCCCTAGTGGCAAAGCTGGAAAAGCCCTACGCGGGAAATATGGGAGTTACATAGATAGCACCCGTTTTGTGTGTGATGCCTGGGATCAATAGCTTTTTACCTCACCATCATTTCAAAAACATAAAAGCCTGACCTCTCCCTGGGGTCGGGCTTTTATATTTCATGAGGTCTACTTGAATGCCAAGTCTAGAGGAAAACCCTGTGGATTTATGGAGCACGAGCTCAGCACACGGTATAAAGGCTTATGCCCC
>QJYE01000350.1 GCA_003235785.1 Nitrospirota bacterium | reverse complement strand
TGGAGAATGTTCTTAACCTCTATCTTGGTCAGCCTTTTTATGGCCGTGTTCGCAAACCTCTCATGGGCAACACCGGGTGAGCCTTCCCCTCATCAGGTGAAGACCTTAGAAATCCCGTTTCCTAACGGGAACATCAACAAACCATTGACCTTCCCCCTTTATGAACAGCATGGCATTCAATATTTCAGCGGGGGCTTAGGCAAGGAAGAGCGGAGCGTGACCTATCCACCATTTCCACTGAAATTGATTTTTGTTCAAGGGGAACGAGCATTTTTAGCTGGGATAACCGTTCGCATTGCCAAAGAAGACGGAACGCCGTTGCTCAGTATTCCCGGGGAAGAAGTCGAGGGACCTTGGTTGTTCATTAACCTCCCAACTGGAACCTATGTGATCAGTGGAACCAGATCACAGGGCTTGACCATCAAAAAAACAACTACCCTGCAACCTGGAAAATCGACCACTGTTCACTTCCGCTGGCCCTAGTGCGTAGTGGTTTATTTCAGCATTCATGCATCCGTTTTCTGAATCTCAATTTTTCTGAGATCAGGTGCGAAATCATTGGCACCGGCGCTGGCGTCGTCCAAATCTTAACGAATACCTTTGCAAACACTGAGATGCCTGAAAGTTATTCAAACTCCTGACAGTCAGCGACGATGGAAGCCCGGTTATGTCTACAAATGTCTTGAAAATCAAAGAGGATAAACCAACGGAAGTCCCGAAGTGATCCTATGGCAACCACCGTTCACGACATCCGCTAATTAGCTTTTAATTCGGCAGGAGAGCTTGAATAGGGCCGAAGGAGAAATCTTGAAGGAGTTGGGAGAGACGTCCGTGGACTTTGTCCAAGTTGAGATAATGCCGAAATTTCGAAAGTGCTGATCCACGCATACGAGGCTGACCAGGGTCGAGTTCCCAGGGGTGCAGATACATAATAAGTGGTTGTCCCTGAGCTTCCACTCGACGCAAGAGTTTTTTGAGGAAGGGATAGGGAAATAATCGGAAATACCCACCCCCAGCAATGGGCAATGTGAACCCGGCCAACTTACATGTGGATGGCGGCACTTCAATAATAGGTCCAGAACCAGTTGCTATGGTGTGAATGGCCGGATTGGCCCCAGGAATTCCATAGTAGTCATGCACAATCGGAACAATGCTGGAATCATAGCGATAACCTTCTTCAACCAAGATCGGCAAA
The DNA here is from genome assembly GCA_003235785.1 of Nitrospirota bacterium. Classification (GTDB taxonomy): domain Bacteria; phylum Nitrospirota; class Nitrospiria; order Nitrospirales; family UBA8639; genus Nitrospira_E. The sequence goes on along the minus strand of QJYE01000350.1, from coordinate 812 downwards.
GCCCATTCGGTTTCTTTGGTGATAGAAAATGTGGGGGCACGATACCCTAGAACAGATTTTCCCCCAATATCTTCTATGATTTTTTTTGCCCGCCCCACATCTTCTCGAAAGGCTTTCTGGCTTTGACCAGTGATCAGTTCATGGCCATAGCCATGGGAGGCTAATTCATGGCCGCCATCCACGATGCGCCTGACCAGATCTTTATTTCGTTCAGCCACCCAGGCTAAGATAAACATCGTCGCTTTAATCCCTCGCTCTTCCAGCACATCGAGAATCACTTGCGTGTTCCGTTCTACTCGGCTTTCTTGCGTGTTCCAGTGACGGCGGCGTGCGACACAATCAAACGCAGCCACTTGAAAATGTTCTTCGATGTCAAAGGTGATTGCGTGCATCATCGGCCGTTCCTGCTTTCCTTCACTCTTATTTATTATCTGGCCCCACTGCCTTGCAACACTACTCGAATAGTGCGACACAAGATTGTGAAGTCCAACCACAAGGATAAATTTTTCACATAATAGAGATCATATTGCAATTTTATGTGTGAATCTTCCAACGACGCAGCATATTGAAAACTGATTTGCGCCCAGCCGGTAATTCCAGGACGCACCGTATGCCGCAAATCATAATAGGGGATTTTTTTCCTCAAGTCTTGCACAAAATGCGGTCGCTCAGGCCTCGGCCCCACCAAACTCATTTCGCCTTTTAAGACATTGAAGAATTGAGGGAGTTCATCCAAACGAAGCTTGCGCAACCAACAGCCAAACTTGGTGACTCTCTCGTCACCAAGCTGAGCCCATTTCACACCCTTTTCC
>QJYE01000279.1 GCA_003235785.1 Nitrospirota bacterium | reverse complement strand
TTTAGCTGTGAGATTTTAGATTGTAAGCTTTGAAACGACATATACGTTTTGAGTTTGTCAATCTCCAATCCGAAATCTGCAATCTACAATTCGAGCAGTTTCTTTAACTCATCCCCGAGGATAGTCTCTTTTTCCAATAGAGTCTGGGAGAGAATCTCCAGTTGTTGTCGCTTGTCCGTGAGTATTTTCTTGACTCGGTCGTGAGTCTCCGACATTAAGCGGGAGACCTCGGCATCAATCTCTTTTGCGGTCTCATCGCTGTATTCCTTGGCGGGTGAAAAACCCGTTTCCAGAAAAAGAGGCCTTCTCTCCTTGGCGTAGGTGACCAAGCCCAACTTTTCGCTCATTCCATATTCTGTCACCATACTGCGGGCGATGTCGGTAGCCCGGTGCAAGTCATTCTGTGCACCTGTGGATATGTCTTTAAAGACAATTTCCTCTGCCACCCGACCTCCTAAAAGAACGCAAAGTCGGTCAAGGAGCTCCTCTCGGGTCATGAGGTAACGATCTTCGATGGGAAGTTGCTGAGTGTAACCCAGGGCAGCAATTCCTCGGGGAATAATGGAGACTTTATTGACGGGATCGGCGGTGGGCAAGCTCATGGCCACCAAGGCGTGACCACTTTCGTGGAAGGCCACGATGCGTTTTTCCTTTTCGTTCATCATGCGGTTTTTCTTTTCCAACCCACCAATAATCCGATCTATGGCCTCTTGAAATTCGGCCATACCAACACTTTCCTTGTCGCGGCGTGCTGAAAGCAGGGCTGCCTCGTTGATCAGGTTGGCCAGGTCCGCCCCCACGAAGCCAGGGGTCAGAGCCGCTACCTTGGCAAGGTCCGCATCAGATCCAAGCTTTACACCTTTTACATGAACCTGGAGAATGGCTTCCCGACCGCGTACGTCAGGCCGGTCTATGGCCACATTCCGGTCGAAGCGTCCTGCCCGCAGAAGGGCAGGATCGAGAATCTCGGGACGATTTGTGGCAGCCATGATGATGACCCCGACAGTGGCATCGAACCCGTCCATTTCCACCAAGAGTTGATTAAGGGTCTGTTCCCGCTCATCGTGCCCCCCCATGGGACTCATGCCCCGCGCTTTGCCTAGTGCATCCAGTTCATCCACAAAAATGATGCAGGGAGCATGTTCTTTGGCCTGGGCAAAGAGATCGCGCACTCTTGCAGCACCGACACCGACGAACATCTCGACAAAATCAGAGCCGCTAATACTAAAAAAAGGCACTCCGGATTCACCCGCTACGGCCTTAGCCAGCAAAGTCTTGCCCGTGCCCGGCGCACCAACCAGTAAGACACCCTTGGGAATTTTTCCCCCGAGACGAGTGAACTTCTCTGGAGTTTTGAGGAATTCGACAATCTCCTCAAGTTCTTGCCTGGCCTCGTCGATACCAGCGACGTCGTTGAAAGTTACACCTACCTCACGTTCGGCGTAAATTTTCGCCCGGGATTTGCCCACCGAGAGAACCCCTTGCGGGCCGCCGGCCATACGGCCAAGGACAAATCTCCACACAATGATGAAGAAAGCGAGGGGCAGAATCCAGGCCAGGAGGCTGGCCAGCCATTTACTTTCATAGTGACCGGTGTAGTCGATTTGCTTCTCGTCCAGCAGCTTTACCAAGCCTGGGTCATCAACCCTTACAGTAACAAACTGCCGATTGTTGCCTCCTTTGTCGTCTTGAGTGAGTGTGCCGGTTATTTGCTGAGGCTTTATGGACAGTTTCTGGACCTTCCCCTCGACCACGTAGCGTTTGAATTCAGAGTAGGGGATGGTGTTGACCTGTCTAGCCATGAAATAGTCGTGAATAAGCGACAAAGCGAGTAGAGCCATAAGAAAGTACCAGAAAGAGAAGTGAAATTTGCGACGGCCGGGATCGCCCTTGGGCGGAATGTCGCCGAATGAAGACCTGAGTTTTTCGAAGATATTCTTATCCTCGGATGATGGACGACTTGGCTTCTTGGCCATGTTGCTCTCCTCCTTGACCATGTACCCTAGCCC
>QJYE01000365.1 GCA_003235785.1 Nitrospirota bacterium | reverse complement strand
AATGCCAAAGGCAGAAAGCCCCAAGGGTACGTTGCATATCAGAGGCCTCGGGGCGGTTCAAAAAAGCATGCCCTGAGCTTTGTCGAAGGGTTCGTCCGGTCCTGTCCTGAGCTTTGCCAAGGGAAGGCCGCAGTATTGCTTGCTGCATCCCGTAGGGGGCGACCGTTGTTTGCGCGCAGAGCGTACTTCCAGTACGTGAGCACGGAAAACTGACGACCTGCCTGCGCCGAGCCTACTCCGCCGAAGTAGCTTCGGCTACGAAGGCCGGGAGCCGCTCCGGCCGCTTGCGCGCCAAAGCTGGCTTCAGCGGCGAGCGCGAAGGCAGGGAACGCCGCATTGCCTGTTCCATCCTGAAAGGTGGGCCATTTGTTTTCAACATTCCTATTATGGAAATACACATGTGTTGTGACTGCTGCCGAAATCAGTTGTCCAACATTTTGTTTCCCAAAATCTAAACCTGTCTGTAAATTCCCCATGTTTTTGGGGATTGCTAAATCGAACTGTATTCCCCTGGCTAAACACATTCAGGAAAATTTGATCTCGTATCTTTTCGGGAATAGAATGATAATCTCCCAAGAAATTCTGATATTTCCCAGCCGTGCGTTCCTTGTGCGTGAGAGGATTCGACAAAAAATCATCAATCCATACAAGGAGTGATCCTCTTGGGGGAAGGTCAAAAGGTTGCCAGACGGTTTCGCCTTCTTCTGCTTTTTCGTGTAGCATTAAGTGATAAAAATTTGTAGAAGGGTGATTATCTAAATAAGGATACACGGTGCTTTGTACGTCACGAAGGGTTGATGCGGCTGCCATGTAGACAATGTTAGTGAAGGGAAGTGTTTGGTCATAATGCGTAGGTAGGCCAAACCGTCGTATGGCTTCATTGATAATGATGGTCCCCGCACTATGACCCACCCAGGTAATCTCCCATTCTTGAATTTCCCATTCATCGGGTTCCGTCTTGTGGTGGTGGATTTCATTCAGTAATTCATTGAAAAATATTGATAACCCGCCTACTGGAGTTCTATCGGTTATTTTGGCTGGCTGGGTATTCGGATGAGAGGCAACATGAAATTCTTCATCACCTTGAAAGAGTAATTGAATACTTCGGAGCATGTTGTCCCATGCACTTTTCCCAAATGCATCCAAAAAAGGACTAATAGCCAATTTAGTAGGAACAGTCACCAGCCACTGAAAAAACTTCCAACCCATTTCTGGACATCGACGCTCATCAACCCCGACAATTATTTTTGGGGCCGTTAAAGGTTGTTTGAGATTTTCTGTTCCATTCCAGCAGCCACTAGAAAAAGTCGAATAAGCCTTGTTGGAATCGAAGTGGTTTCGACAGGATTCCTGGTTTTCTTTATCGCGGCAGAGTAATTCTTTGGCCACTTCATCTGGCAAATTTTTCTCAATTCCCAACAATCCTGAAAGTTCGGGGGCGGTTCTGGCGTCGTTATAAATCATGCTGCCCCATACTAACGGAGCTCGAAGAATACTCCGGCCAATATCAACAGCTAATACGACGGGGGCGGTTAGCCAGCCGGCCAGCCAGGGCCATTTCTCTCCCTGTCGAACATAGAGGAGATGGTCCAGGTAGCTGGATCTCAAAGAAGATTGCCAATTAATAAAGATCGGATAATTGGGCGTTTCATCCACAATCAGGTTATAGAGCGTTTTCTCCTTTTGTTTGGAATCTGGTCCTTCTCCCACAATTCGCTCAAGAGATCCCATCGGAGTGTTGAGGCCGCCATGGACGAAAAATAGGAGTTGAACTTTGTGGAGGTTTTTCTCCTGTGCATCGGTTCTTGCCAAATTGAGAATTTTGGAAACGTGTTTTGTGAAATCCTTTCTCTGTAGTCTTGGATAATTGGCAATCAAGCTATGTTTGCCCTCACAATAGGCAGGATCTTCATGGTTGGATTTTGGCTGGCACTCATAGTTTCCGGTAGGGTCCACAGGGTAGCCATCCTCGTCAAACATCACGACATGCTCTTTCAGGATAGTATTCGGGTC
>QJYE01000339.1 GCA_003235785.1 Nitrospirota bacterium | reverse complement strand
CCTAATCGACAGTCGCTTCATCACAGACCTTAACCTTGAAAACATCATTTGCCGATTTGAAACTAAAAGCTGAGGGGGAAACTCAACAAAGGAAGTCCTCAATGATTGTCAGCCTATAAGATGGGAACCTACCATTCGAAACAGAAGACCAAGAATTACACAATTATTTTGGTTCATGTGAAACAGTGGTTTCCGCCAAGATCATTGCAGATCAATTTACTGGACGGCCTGGAAGTTTTGAGATTGTCGAAAGGCCCAATCAAGAGGAAGCTACGCAAACGATCAATCCCTTACTTGGGACGGATTTGAGCGGCAGGATTTTTATGATAAACGAGGTCTATCTCCTTAAAGAAGATTAACCGTTGAGGCGACATTCACTTCGCACCTATTCTGGCTACAGCCTTCACCCAATCATTCCTCACCAAGCTCTTTTCTGATCTGCCTATTGAAAGGGAACGTTACACAGAAGCTTGATTTTGCAATGCCACAGCCATCATGGCCTCTTCGGCTTCCGAAATGAATACGACTTCAGTTTCATCGGCGATAGATGACTCTAACTCCTGATCTTCTTCATAGTTTTGACGTACATCTGTAATCTCAATTTCTAAACGCGCCTCAGGGTATAATCTCCGCAAATCCCATTCAGTAATCCACCCCCTCACATATTCCCGCATTCGGGTGCTGGATAATTTTTCAACTGCAGAAACGGGCGGAGGGTCCCAACTATAGGCCGAACCATGTAGCCCTCGAAGCTGCTCATACAAGGTATCGACCATAGAGTCATACGGTCGAACCAGCGGCTCACTCTCTTCTTCAATGAGACGAATGCCGGAACGTGCCGCATGAGCCATGGCCGCTTCGTCTCCAACCTCTCCATCCTGGCATAATTGGTCAATCTTCTGAGCATCCTGTTTTTCTTCAAACACCGCACTTTGGAAATCATCCGTTAATGCCACCACGGCCGAGATCACGGGACAGACGGCCTCCTCCAAGACTCCTAACCAGCGAGCCACTTCACCATAGGACTTGGTCCGTTGCTTAAACGAGTAACGACCAATAATTTCGGCTTCGTCGATAAGCAAGATCCAACCTTTATAACCTGCAGCTTGCATGAGTCGTGAGGAGAACTGAAAGCGATGCCAGGCTAATTGTTGTGCCGTCAATTTCTCAAATTCATAGGGAGTCTCAGGCGCACAACCCTGAAGATACTTTTTGAGCTGCCCATTACTGAGTGGGTCTCCTGCCCAGAAGCGAATCATCCGGTGGCTGAGCTCAGGATCATTAATCATTCGTTCATACAAATACAATGTTGCGGCAAACCGCGAATCACACCCATGCTCTTGGCGATGAACCCAATCATACAATTCGGCATAGTGAGGACTTTGAAAATTCAGTTCTCCTGCCACTTCGGTTAACGCATCCCCTTGTTTGCCTGGCACAAGCGCATTATTAATCGCTGACCGAAAAAGTGTGGCCACATTGTAAAATGGCGTTTCCTTGCTTATCACAATTGAGCTACACACGAAATTGTGCTCCAACGCGAGATATTGCAAATCTTTCAAAAGATGGGATTTTCCACTTCCAAATCCTCCTTCAAGGACCAGCCCTTTCGTTGGCATTCCCTGGGGGGCCTGCGTTTCCATTTGCTGAAGTAGTCGTCGGAATTTCCCCTCAATTTCAGGCTGATGGCTCCCCAAGACCTTCACCACGTCACGATTGGGTACACCGGATCGCAATGCTTCCATCGCCCGTTGATGGCTTACATCACCATTTGCCATAGCTGCCTGTTGATACGATCCTATTTCGCTGGAGACCATTTCTTGAACCTCTCCAGAAGGGGCCAGTCGAATCAACGCCCCGAGAGGATTTTGATATTGCCGGTCACGCACTTCGTCCCAGATACGTAGTTTCAACGCTTCATATCGATTAAGTCCTCGTCGAGCATCCGTGAGAAATACCGGTGGGACAGACACCACCAACAAGAGACTTTCCAATTCATCGGTCCCATCAATAAATTGCCGGAGCATTTCGTAGGCATCAAGGGTTGCGGAGACACCATAATAGAAACCCTCAGGCGATTCAGGTTTTTTACTTTCCAAGCACCGGCTCAAATCCAACGAAACGACCAAGCCGGTTTTCCCCACCACCCGCAACCAACGCGATAATGACGCGAACATATATCGGGCATTGGTTCGGACGATTTTCTGGAAAATCAACGCCTCTTTTAACGCGGAAATTTGTCTCAACTCCCCACATAACCAGGCCTTCACGGGTTCGGTCATAAACGGACTTTCCGATCCGGAATCCATTTGGCCCAAGCAAAGCCGAATCATGGCCATTCGAAATTCTTGGCACATGTGCGTATCCCGGTAGATCGCCCGTTCCAACCAGCTATTCAAATCCCGTCGCAACAATGGTTCGGCTCGCTCATTCATCCTGGCCACCCCGGCCATGCTAAAATCTTCTTGGGCTTCAGGAATCTGATAGCCATTTTCTTGCAGTAACCGTCGCACAAATTGTGAGGCTAACGCATCCCATGGAATCCGACGTGCCACCTGATGGAAAAACTTGTCCATCATATGAATTTTGGTTTCTTTGGCATCAATGGTCACACAGGCATATTGCTCCTGTAGTGCCAAGACCGCCAATTGCTCCTGGACGTGTATCCGGTCACTTTCGGTAGGCGTCACCACAAATTTCACAGACGATCCCCCTTGTCCAACAAACCGTTGGAGATATTCTTGACGAATCGTCTCAAACCATTCTTGAGGCCGAAACTCCATATTGCGTATCCTTTAGGTTTGGAAAAATAAAGACTGAGTTCAACACGTCGTCACGACGAGCTCTCTGCAGAAGACTGCCACGTCACCCCCACCACATGACCAACTAAGGAGATTCCGCCAATGCAGGCTGTAAGACGTCCTCCGGCACACCTTCTAATTCAAGATCTTCGGAATAATCCTGTTTGACTTCGGTCAATTCAATTTCCACCTGCTGGTTCGGATCCAAACGCTTCAGGTCCCATTCCGTAATCCATCCCTTGACATATTCACGCATACGCGTACTTGAAAGCCGCTCAATCGTCGGCACCTGCGGAGGATCCCAGCCATAGGCCCCACCGTGAATGGCCCGAATTTTATGATAGATTTCTTCCACCAACTGATCGTAGGGGCCAACCAACGGAATCCGTTCACACTCAATCAAGCGCATGCCTTGTTCGGCTTGCCGGGCCAGCACCAGATCAGTCTCTGAACCCGTCTCTCTCAATTTTTCGGGGACCTTTTCCCGATCACCCTTTTCATCCAAGATGGCGCTCTGGAAGTCATCGGTTAAGGCCATCACGGCAGCCAACCCAGATTTATACCCCAGGTCCGCAAAGCTCGAAGCTTCAAGACGGCCGAGCCATCGAGCCAATTCGGCATACGATTGTGCCCGTTGTTTAAAGGAATACCGGCCGATAATTTCCGCTTCATCGATCAACAAAATCCATCCGGAATATCCCGCCGCAATCATAAGTCGTGACACAAATTTAAATCGCTGCAGAGCCATTTCCATGGGCGAAACCCGTTCGAATCGATAGGACGCCGTTCCATCACAAGACTTGAGGTATCGCTTAATTTCTGCATCGGACAACGGATCACCTGCCCAATATCGAATCATTCGATGGCTTAACTCGGGGTCATTCACCAAGCGCTCATAAAGAAATAGGGTGGCCGCAAAACGGCCATCAATTTCTCCGCCTTGGCGATGCACCCATTCATAGAAATCCGCATATTGAGGACTTTTAAAATTCAAATCTGCAGCGACTTCGGCCAGGGCATCGCCTCGTTTTTGCGGAATATCCGCCCCACCCACTGCCGCACGAAACATCAACGCGGGGCTATACAGAGGCGTTTCTTTACTAATTACCACCTTACTGCAGACAAATCGGGACTCAAGGGCCATATGCTTGAGCGATTCCAATAAATGCGATTTGCCTGTGCCAAACCCACCTTCAATGAGCAACCCCTGGGTCGTCCATCCTTTAAGGATACTCGCTTGCGCATCTTGTAACATTTGTTGGAATTTCGATTTAACGGTGGGCTGAGGACAGCCCAGGGCTTTGACCACACCGGGGCTGGGCACACCCGCCCGCAAAGACTCGATCACCCGCTGATTCTGCACATCATCTTTTCTACTGCCGATACGTGCTAACAATCGATTCTCTTCGAACTGTTCTGATTGATCCGTTAACCGAACCATCGGCGCAAAGGGATTTTGGCGGAATTTATCGCGGACATCATCCCAGATACGAAGCTTCAACGCTTCATAACGATTCAGCCCTAAGCGTTGGTCAGATAGAAACGACTTAGGCGTCACGACTACTAATAGCAAACCTTCTATGTCGTCACTGCCATCGATAAATTGTCGTAACATTTCATAGGCATCCATCACGGCGGAAGCCGTATAACTCAACGACTTGGAATTGGATGTCTTGCTACCCATGAAGGCCGAAATATCAATCGTCAGCACCACACCGGGCTTCCCTAACAAACGCACCCAATGGGCTAACGAGGCAATTAAATCACGAGCATTACTGCGATTAACTTTTTGGAAAATGAGCAATTTCTTGAGAGCCGACATTTGTCGCAGTTCCCCACGGAGCCACGATTTAATCGCTCCAGCTTCTTTAGATTGCCGCCCCGATGGATCCAATTGAGCTAAACATAATTGAATCATCGCCAGACGAAATTCCCGGCTCATTTGAAAATCTTGAAACAACCGACTTTCCAACCAGGAATTCACATCGCGCTGGATTGTGGATTCATCACACTGATTGCATGAGGCTAACCCTGCCCAACTGCATTCTTCCCGTTGCTCCGGAATGTGACGGGTATTCTCAAGAAACAGTTTTTTAACATATTCAAAGGCCAGCCCTTCCCAATCAATCTGCTTAGCCATTCCCTCAAACAATAAATCAATGAGTTGCACCTTGGTTTTTCGAGAGTCGGCTTCAAGCGTAATAAACCCTTGCTCACGTGCCAATTCTCCGACTCCGTACACCACCGCCTTGGTGTCCTCAGCCTCTTCGACCACAGCAAATTTGACCGCTGATCCTCCGCGACGAATAAATCCTTGGAGATAGGCGGATTTTAGAACTTTCAACCATTCCGCTGATAACATAATGTTTTCCTCAACAATCCTTGTAGTCTGCTTCGTCTTGTCGGCCCCACCTAGGGAAACTTAAATGACAAGCCGTGCGTGGTTACCCTGCTTTCACAAAAGAAATTCCGTAATACGTCTTTTCCCGTCCTCCCTGCGCAATCACCGTCAACGTTCTGGAGACATCTCGCACACCGGTGCTGGCATGAAAATTCGCCCGATGTCCGTTTTTCGTCGTGATCGTCCCCATTTTATCCAGCAAATAGACATCACGACCAAATTCCTGGCGCGTATATTCACTGGCCTGCCAAGGTAATAACGTCAACAATTGATAGAGCTCCAAAAGCGGGATCACGGTCCCTTTCCCGATTAGATGTTTTCCACGACCCGCGACAACAATGGAATACGCCGTATAGAGCATTTCCAAAAAGGTCTGGGGTTTAAATCGCAAGGGCTTGTTCTGGACTTCTTTCAGCCGCTTCATAAGTACCGACGGACGCAAGCGGCTTTCCCGCACTCGGTCGATCGACACCGCACGTTCTTTATGCAAAATTTTCAAAAGGACTGGATAGGAAAACAAATATCCATCATGCTCATAGAGATTCACGCCCATTTGCTGGGCTGTCGTCAGCAGTTCCTGGCGAAAGGCTTTCCCGGCGAGATAGCTGCCCTCATCAAAGTTCAGACGTTCTTGCGTCTTCACAAAATCACAACCCAAGCTCAAAGTGGCTGATTTTCCTTCTTCCAATAACTTGCGAAGCTTGACGAGATCACCCACCTTGGCCGCATCTTTAATCTTTTTAAACGACGCCATCACCTGCTTGGTCGTTTTCACCAAATCGCCAGCCTGCTCTTCGATTTCAGCTAACGCCTGCTCCAAGCTTCCAGCCTGGGAGGACGATGAGTTTGGAGCATCAACCCCAACCACTTCCAGCAAACCGGTTGCCGATTCAGAATCAAACAATTCAGACATGTCACTCACATCCCCTGGAACTTATAATTAGTCGCTCTCTGCACCCTTAGAGGCGCCAGCCACCTCACCGGCGGATAACGTTCCGAACATGCGTATGAAGAATCATTCGGTCCAACGACTCTATTTCTTAAAATTTTTAGGCAGCGACAATTCCAGGTGGCCCAAGCCTAAGGCCGCCATGTGCAAAGAAGACATTCCTCTATGCCAGCTTCTGCGTTTCTGTATGGGGGAAATACGAGGTATACTGGAAGAGCAACTCAAGAAAGAAACTGATTATGAGCCAGGCCAGACCATTCGCCGTCATTACCGGAGCCTCACGAGGCATTGGAGCCGAATATGCCCGAGCCCTCGCCGCCCAAGGGTACAACCTCTTATTAGTGGCGCGAGATCACACACGGCTTGACATGTTGAGAGAAGAACTTCAACATGGACATCAAGGGGAAATCTGGACAGAATCCCTAGATCTCAGTCAACCGCAAGCGGCCTCCACGCTCTATGAGATAGCTCATTCGCACAGGGAAGAGGTATCCTTACTCAT
>QJYE01000222.1 GCA_003235785.1 Nitrospirota bacterium | reverse complement strand
GCTTCCCGGCATAGCGTTTGATGGCCTCAACAGAAATGCCCGCTTCTTTGGGAGTGCAAGGGCCCGGAGAAATCAAGAGTTGATCCGGGGCCAATCGTTCAATGTCTTCGATGGTGAGCTTGTCATTTCGCATGACCTTCACCTTGGCCCCTAGTTCCCCCAAGTATTGCACAAGGTTGTAGGTGAAAGAATCGTAATTGTCGATGACTAAAATCATTTCAAGAAGTTAGTAGTAAATAGTGAAGAGTAAAAAGTGAGTAGTAAGCAGAGAGGAACTCCGCCCCCCACATTCATTATATGATCATTGACACCTAACCTTTTACAGGTGAAGGTCATGCGAAATGACAAGCTCACCATCGAAGACATTGAACGATTGGCCCCGGATCAACTCTTGATTTCTCCGGGCCCTTGCACTCCCAAAGAAGCGGGCATTTCTGTTGAGGCCATCAAACGCTATGCCGGGAAGCTTCCACTGTTTGGTGTCTGTCTCGGCCATCAATCATTAGCCTATGCCTTCGGAGGCCAAATTGTGCGAGCTGAACGTCTCATGCATGGCAAAACCTCCATGGTGCATCATGATGGAAAAACCATTTTTCAAGGGTTACCCAATCCTTTTGAAGCCACGCGATATCATTCGCTGATCGTTAAGCGTGAAACCCTGCCGACCGATTTTGAAATATCAGCGGAGACCGTCGAAGGAGAAATCATGGGGCTGCGTCATCGGCCAACCGGCGCGGAAGGTGTGCAATTTCATCCCGAGTCCATTCTCACCACCGCAGGCATGGATCTCTTGAAAAACTTTTTAGCCCTCTCCCTGTCCTCTTCTACCCCGGCATAAGTAGGGCAAGAAGGCTAGGCAACGGAGCACCATCAATTCATGAGTGAATTACAAGACATTCTGGCCAAACTTTCTGACCGGATTGACCTCACTGAGAAAGAAGCTGAAGCAGCCATGCAAGAAATCATGCATGGGCGGGCGACAGATGCCCAGATCGGCGCCTATCTCATGGGCTTGCGTATGAAAGGCGAAACCATTGAAGAAATTACGGGGTCGGTGAAAGCCATGCGAGATCTGGCCATCCGGATCCCGATTTCAGACCCTCAAGTAGTCGATACATGCGGAACAGGCGGAGATGGAAGCCACACCTTTAATATTTCCACCGCCACAGCCTTCGTGGTGGCAGGTGCAGGAATTACAGTGGCCAAACATGGCAATCGTTCAGTTTCCTCGCGGTCAGGTAGCGCAGATGTGCTAGCCGCGCTTGGCGTCAATATTGATCTCCCTCCACACAAAGTTGGGGACTGTATAAATGAAGTGGGCATTGGCTTTTTGTTTGCCCCCCTCTACCACGGAGCCATGAAACATTGCGCCAAACCCCGAGCCGAAATGGGTATTCGAACCTTGATGAATATTCTGGGGCCCTTGTCGAATCCGGCCGGGGCCACCATTCAAATTTTGGGCGTCTATGATGCCGAGCTCACCGAAAAGTTGGCGCAAGTCCTCATGCGGTTAGGGACCCAGCATTGTTTTGTGCTGCATGGAATGGACGGATTAGACGAAATTTCCCTGACGGGTCCGACCAAGATTGCTGAAGGCAAAAAAGGACGTGTCGCGAGTTATGTGGTGCGGCCGGAAGATTTCGGGCTTCAACCCGTATCGCCCAAAGAACTGTTAGGTGGCAATCCGCAAGATAATGCCAAAATCATCCAACGCCTACTCCGTGGAACTCGTGGTCCTCAGCGCGATATCGTCCTCATGAATGCCGCACCCGCGTTGGTTGCCTGCCAAAAAGCCACCTCCTTGAAAACCGCCTTTGAAGAAGCCGGCCGCATTCTGGACAGTGGCGCACCGTTTGAAAAACTGGAAAAACTCATTGCCTATACCCAAGAGCTGGCGACATGATTCTTCAACGGATATTAGAACACAAACAGTCAGAATTGCGCCGGAAACAAAGCCGGGGCTATCTGGCAAATATGAGAACCCGGATAACCGACCAGCAGCCTCCGCTCGGGTTTATCAAAGCCCTGGAAGCCGGACATTCGGCAACAGCCCCCGCATTAATAGCCGAAGTCAAAAAGGCGTCTCCCAGTCAGGGGCTGATGCGCCCGGAATTCAAAGATCAATTCAAACCCGTTGACATTGCCAAACAATATCGTGATGCCGGCGCTCATGCGCTTTCCGTGCTCACCGACCAAGAATTCTTTCAAGGCAGCTTGGACTACTTAGCCTCCGTCAAAAAGGCCGTTGCCCTACCCACCCTCAATAAAGAATTCATGGTGGGCGATATTCAGTTTTATGAAGCCCGCGCCTTTGGGGCCGATTGTGTGTTATTGATTGTGGCCGGCTTGGATCGCATTCAATTAGAAGATTTCTTTGTGTTGGCGACCGAACTCAACTTGGATGTCTTAATCGAAACTCACAACGAACGAGAACTCGATACCGTGCTTGAACGAATTCCCCAAGCCAAGCTGATCGGCATTAACAATCGCGACCTCAAAACCTTCTCCACCGATCTCGGGATAACCGAACGTTTAGCGAAACGAATTCCAGCCGGCAAACTCATTGTCAGCGAAAGCGGCATTCATAAACGTGACGATGTCGTGAAAATCTTCGAAGCTGGCGCCCAGGCAATGCTGATTGGAGAATCTCTCCTTCGAGCCGAATCCATTGAAGGAAAAATCCAAGAATTACTCCCCACCGCATCCACGTCCACCGAAGAACCCGCTGGAACCCGTTGGGTCTAATGGCTTCATACTCGCCGTTCTGTCACGCCATATAGACGAGTCATCACTCATGTCCATTAGAATAAAAATATGTGGGATCACGAATGCTCAAGATGCCGAGGCCGCAGTCGCAGCCGGAGCCGATGCGTTGGGCTTTGTGTTTTATGCTCAAAGTCCGCGCTGCATTGAACCCGCTGTCGCCAAACGCATTATTGCGCAACTCCCCCCGTTTATTCTTTCCGTCGGGGTCTTTGTCAATCAGGATCAGGAGACCATCCGGAATATTTACAATGAATGTGGCCTCGCCTTCGCACAACTGCATGGCGATGAAACACCGGCATTTTGTGAATCACTCGGTCGGCCAATATTACGTGCCCTTCGTCTTCGTGATCGCGGGAGCTTGCTGGCTCTCGCCGAATATAAAGGCCGAATAGGAGTCAGAGGATTTGTCGTGGATGCCTTTTCAGCCGAAGCCTATGGAGGAACAGGACAAACCGTAGATTGGTCCCTGGCTCGCGAGGTCGCCAAGGCGGCTCCCATTCTTTTAGCTGGCGGCTTAACACCGGGTAATGTCCAAGAGGCCGTTCGACAGGTCCAGCCGTATGGGGTAGACGTGAGCAGTGGCGTGGAAGAGCGTCCGGGGAAAAAAGATCATGAAAAAATTCGCGCATTTACCCGGGCCATTCGCCTTGAGTGTTAGCCGCCTCGTCGCTATACTCTTTTTTTCCATTTTCGTGAAGAACATCGGATTGAATGCCAACTTATCCTAATCAACGCGGGCGCTTCGGACAATTCGGTGGCATGTATGTGCCTGAAACCCTCATGCCGGCCATCCATGAGCTTGACCTGATTTATCAAAAGATCAAACGGGACAAGACCTTTCAACTGGAATTTCAGACCTGCCTTAAGAACTTTGTCGGTCGGCCTACGCCCCTCTATTTTGCAGAACGTCTGACCAAAACCCTCGGGGGTGCCAAAATATACCTGAAGCGCGAAGATCTGTGTCATACCGGAGCGCATAAAATCAACAATACGGTCGGCCAGGCCCTCCTCACTCGCCGCATGAAGAAGAAACGCGTGATTGCCGAAACCGGTGCCGGGCAACATGGCGTCGCCGTCGCGACCGTTGCCGCCATGTTCGGGTTGGAAGCTGAAATATACATGGGCACGGAGGACATGGAGCGCCAATCCCTCAACGTGTTCCGGATGCGCTTGTTAGGCTCAAAAGTGACAGGAGTGAATGCCGGAAGCCGCACACTCAAAGATGCCATCAGTGAAGCCATGCGCGACTGGACCACCAATGTGGCCACAACCCATTATCTCTTAGGATCTGTGTTGGGTGCCCACCCCTACCCCATGATGATTCGAGATTTTCAATCGGTCATCGGGCGTGAAGCCCGCAAACAAATTCTCGCCGCAGAGGGACGTCTTCCCCATTGTCTCGTGGCGTGCGTGGGAGGTGGGAGCAATAGTATCGGGCTCTTCTATCCGTTCGTCAAAGACACCAAGGTCAAAATGGTGGGGGTCGAAGCTGGAGGATTGGGGATAGAAAGCGGCAAACATGCCGCGCGGTTTTCCGGCGGAAAACCCGGTGTCTTACATGGCACCATGACCTATCTCCTGCAAGACAAGGATGGGCAGGTCAATCCTACGCATTCCGTTTCGGCAGGCCTAGATTATCCAGCAGTGGGCCCCGAACACAGCTTCTATCATGACACGGAACGCATTCACTATACCTCGGCCACCGATCAAGAGGCCTTGGCGGCCTTTGATCTCTTATCTCAAACCGAAGGCATCATTCCGGCATTGGAAAGTGCGCATGCCGTCGCCGAAGTGGTCAAACTAGCTCCGACGATGAAAAAGAACCAGATTCTCATCATGAATCTTTCGGGGCGAGGAGACAAAGACGTCCAACAAATAGCCGAAATGCGTGGCATCCCCCTATAAGGGAAATGTGAAAGGTGAGAAGTAACCCGCAAGAATTTTTCCAAAGAAAACAATTATACTTTTCCCTCTTCCTTTTAACTTTTCACTTTTGCCATTTCACGAAACAATGAAGAATCGCATCCAAGAAACGTTCAACGACTTACAAGCCAAAGGGGAGAAAGCCCTCATCCCCTACATTATGGCGGGAGACCCGTCTCTGGAGGTCACCGAATCACTCGTGCTGACCTTGGCAGAAGCCGGGGCAGACGTGATTGAATTGGGCGTCCCATTTTCTGACCCCATTGCCGATGGTCCGGTTATCCAACAGGCTGCGGAACGTGCGCTCAAATCAGGAACGACGCTGAAAAAAATTCTGTCAACCGTCCGATCGCTTCGAACCAAAACGAACGTGCCTCTTATCTTCATGGCCTATTACAACACCATCCTGACCATGGGCCTGAAGAATTTTTGTGAGCAAGCCGTTTCGGCAGGAGTCGACGGCGTCATCGTCCCGGATGTCCCCCCGGAAGAATCAGATGAACTCTGTCAGGCCACAAAGGCCGCGGGCGGACCGGTCGTCATTTTCCTCTTAGCCCCCACCAGCACTCCTCCTCGGCGGAAAGACGTGATTCAACGGACACATGGCTTTATTTATTATGTATCGTTAACGGGCATCACCGGCGCGCAACTTCCCGATCTCACTCAGGTCAAAAAAAATGTCCAGACCATTCAAAAGATGGGGAAAAAACCGGTCGCGGTCGGGTTTGGCATTGCGACACCAGAGCAAGCTCATAACGTGGCACAATTTGCCGATGGCGTCATTATCGGCAGCGCCCTGGTCCGCAACATCGCCGAACATCATCAAGACCCTGACTTTCTTTCTAATATCAAAGCCACAACCGAGAATCTAAAAGCCGCTCTCCGTTAAGCCCAATTTTTGTGGGTCGCACAAAAGGTCGTCATGCCCAAGATCTTTCGAACACCAGGGGTGGACATCCAAGAACTCGGCACGAGCACTCCCCCCATCCTGGGAACCTCCACGTCGACGGCCGTCGTAATCGGCACGTTTCCCAAAGGCCCACAAAACAGGCTGACCAATATTCTCTCGCTTCAAGCCTTCGTTAACACCTATGATGGGCTGAAGACCGCCCATCTTTCTTCTTTAGCCGCCAAACAATATTTCGACAATGGCGGCAAGAATCTATGGGTCATCTCAACAGGAACCAGTCCCTCCAAGACAGCGTCCGCTTTAGTGAAAGGTCTTGCACGCTTATCCAGCATTCCCTCATGGAATATCCTCTTCATTCCAGAAACCACGCTCCTTCCAATTCGGGAAGCGGCACAAGTCTTTCAGTCGGTTCTGCCACTGATTCAACAACATCGGGCCATGTTTCTCCTGGACCTGCCGCAACCAGACCCCCTTAGGCCAACGGTCAACCATCTGATCACATGGGTCAGAGCCCAAACGGCCATTCAACATCCCAATATGATTCTGTATTACCCCCGCGTTCAAGTCCGCTCTCCCATTGCCTCTTCCGGAACGATCGCTATCCCAGCCAGTGGCACCATGGCTGGCGTCTTTGCTCGACTCGACAGCACCCGTGGCATCTGGAAAGCACCAGCTGGAACAGACGCCACGCTACAAGCGGTGGTGGGCCTGGAACCCCCATTAACCTCACAAGAGATCAATCGCCTCACCTCGGCACACATGAATGCCCTCATACAGCTCCCCTCTTCGGCCTACGTAGCTTGGGGTGCGCGAACCCTGTCCTCTGATCCCGAATGGAAATATGTGCCGGTTCGTCGTACGGCCTTGTTCTTAGAATCCAGCGTTGAACAGGGAACAGCATGGGCCGTCTTCGAACCCAATGAGGAACCGTTATGGGCACGAATTCGGCAATCCGTGCAAAACTTTATGGAAGGGTTATTTCGGCAGGGGGCTTTTCAAGGGACCAAATCTCAAGATGCCTATTTTGTGAAATGCGGGAGAGAGACCACAACCGCCGCCGACCAAGCGGCAGGTCTTATCCACATCATGATAGGGTTTGCGCCACTCAAACCAGCCGAATTCGTCATCCTCAAAATCACACACAAAACCCGCCCTGCGCCATGAAAGGAAAGGCCTGATATTTTCCCTCCCAAGATCCCTACGCTTGGGAAGACGCAAATTCCGCCATTTTCCTCTATCAATCAAATGTAGCCAAAACATTCGAACCCTTCCACTCTTTTCAAGGCCAAATCTTGAATGGTGAAAACCAAACCGGTTGGGCGAACCGGCGTAACAAACGAAACTTTCAGAAGAATTCAACAAAAGCATTGAAGCTTTTGCCCACTCGCGCTAC
>QJYE01000253.1 GCA_003235785.1 Nitrospirota bacterium | reverse complement strand
GTGGCATAGCCCACCGCAATCCCGCCCGCTCCATTCACCAACAAGTTGGGGATACGGGCTGGCAAGACCACAGGTTCGACTGAGGATTCATCGTAGGTCGGGGTGAAGTTGACCGTTTCGCGATCAATGTCCACAAGCATTTCCTCGGCCAACTTGGTCAAGCGGGCTTCGGTGTATCGCATGGCCGCAGCTGGATCGCCATCGACGGATCCATAATTTCCCTGACCATCCACTAGCGGGTAGCGCATATTGAAATCCTGCGCCATCCGAACCAAGGTATCGTAAATAGCCGAATCACCATGGGGATGGTAGTTACCCATAATCTCGCCAACAATCTTCGCTGACTTCCGGTAGGGCCGCGCTGCGCCCAGGCCCATTTCATTCATGCCATAAAGAATGCGACGATGCACGGGCTTGAGCCCATCGCGGACGTCAGGCAAGGCGCGGCCGACAATGACGCTCATCGCATAGTCCAAATAGGACAAGCGCATCTCATCTTCTATGGCAATTTGTGTGAGACGTTCTTCAGGTGGCATGGGCTTTGGAAAAGTTAAAAGTGAAAAGTAATAAGCCAGGCGTGAAAGAAACTCCGTTTATCATTACCGGGCTTGTAACCATCTATCTACGGATTATGAGTTATAAGAATGTTCTGAGGCTCCCATTACACATCCAAATTGCGCACTTCAAGCGCATGTTGCTGAATGAAGTTTCGACGAGGTTCAACTTCGTCTCCCATTAATATGGTAAAGATCTCATCGACGCCAGTGGTGTCTTCTAATGTCACCTGGAGGAGGCTTCGTGTTTCCGGGTCCATCGTGGTATCCCACAATTGTCCAGGGTTCATTTCCCCAAGGCCTTTGTACCGTTGGATAGACAGCCCTTTTTTCCCAGACTCCAAAATTTCTTTGACGAGTTCCGCACTGCTTGCATACGTGGCTTCGAGGCCTTTGCGTTTGAGGCGATAGGGAGGTCGCCCCAGGCCTAAGACGGCAGGGGCCAGCTTCTGTAATTCCCGGAAATCTGCAGACCCGACCAGATCATGATTCACAATATACGTTTTATGGTTTCCCGTGCCTGACAAACGACACACAATCTTATGGGTATCATGTTCGTCATCCGGTTGAATTTCTAAGCTGACCGTGCCTTCGGAATACACGAGGCTGAGCACTTGTGTGATTTCTTGAATGAGGGTCTCTAATTCACTTCTATTTTTCAACAGGTCTTTGGTCAACAAACGAAAATCAACAAAGACTCTCAGAAGGGACGGGTCAATATGTTTTTGAGCTAAACGAGTGAGCAGGCTCTCAAATGCGACAAGTTTATCCAAAATGGGCAGCAGGGCGTCCCGCGTGACGAATTCATTGCTGTCAGCCAGAAAAAGTTCCGCATCTTCTACGGCAAGATTAGAGAGATAATCATTCATCGCCCCTTCATCTTTCAGATACTTTTCCCCTTTGCCCTTTTTCACTTTAAACAGAGGGGGCTGAGCAATATAGATATAGCCTCGCTCGAGGAGTTCCGGCATTTGCCGAAAAAAGAAGGTGAGCAGGAGCGTGCGAATATGACTCCCATCCACATCGGCATCCGTCATCAAAATAATTTTGTGGTAACGGGCGCGGTCGATATTAAACACATCTTTATCTTCTTTGCTTTTGTCAGCGTCCTCTCTTGGTCGCCCAATCCCCGTCCCAATCGCCATAATGAGGGTACGAATTTCTTCGCTGGAAAGCATTTTATCGAATCGGGCCTTCTCGACATTCAGAATTTTTCCCTTGAGCGGCAGAATGGCTTGAGAGCGGCGATCCCGTCCTTGCTTGGCCGACCCACCTGCTGAATCACCCTCAACTATGTATAATTCGCTTAATTTAGGGTCCTTTTCAGAACAGTCAGCCAATTTCCCAGGAAGTGAGCCGCCGTCTAAAGCGCCTTTTCTGCGGATGAGTTCTTTGGCTTTTCTCGCCGCTTCCCGAGCACGAGCGGCATCGACTGATTTCCCGACAATTTTTTTCGCGACGGCAGGGTTTTCTTCTAGATAGTTGCCTAGGGCTTCATTGACTGCAGATTCGACAATCCCCTTCACCTCGCTATTACCAAGCTTGGCCTTGGTCTGTCCTTCAAACTGGGGATTGCGAATTTTGACACTGACGACGGCGGTCAACCCTTCACGAACATCTTCCCCACTGAGGGTTTCAGTCTCCTTTTTAAATAAACCCGTTGCGGTGGCATAACTGTTGATGGTTCGAGTGAGGGCTGACTTAAAACCAATAAGATGTGTACCGCCTTCACGGGTATTGATGTTATTGGCGAACGAAAATAGGTTTTCGGCATACCCCTGATTGTATTGAAGCGCGACTTCCAAAATGAGATCAGGCTTTTCTACTTCTACAACAATGGGGGCATGAACGGGAGTTTTTGCTTCATTGAGATGCTCGACAAAGGACACGATGCCGCCTTTGTAACAAAACACCTGTTCCTTTTCTTTACCCGTCCGCTCATCCTTGAGGCTGATTTCTAAACCTTTATTAAGAAAGGCCAATTCTCGAAGACGCTGAGCTAACACATCGAAGCTGAATTCGACGGCTTCGAAAATGAGTGGGTCAGCTTTAAACACCACTTTGGTGCCCCGTTTTTTAGTTTTGCCAGTGGTGGCCAAGGGACTGCGTGGGGTTCCGCGGTCATAGGCCTGCTCGAACACTTCTCCATTTTGCCAAATTTCCAATTCCAACCATTCGGAAAGTGCATTGACGACTGAGATTCCTACCCCATGCAACCCACCTGAAACCTTATAGGCACCTTCCTCAAATTTTCCGCCCGCATGAAGAACGGTCAGGGCCACTTCTGCCGCGGATTTCTTCTGTGTGGAATGCATGCCAGTGGGGATACCCCGGCCATTGTCCGCGACCATAACACTTCCATCAATTTGCAATACCACCTGAATTTCGTTTCCAAATCCGGCCATGTGCTCATCTACACAATTATCCACGACTTCGTAGACCATATGGTGCAGCCCATCAATACCGGTACTGCCAATATACATAGCCGGGCGCTTGCGAACCGCCTCCAGGCCTTCCAGGACACGAATCTGGTCTGCATCGTATGCCGTGTCGGACTGCGATGAAACATGCGATTGGGCAGATTTTTGACTTGGTAATTCTGTTGAATCCATAGGAGTTATGATAAATGAACGTGTAGGGGGGCGAACATGTCTTAAGTGATCACTATACCTTCACAGGCATGACAACAGCTTTAAATGTGGGATTTCCCGGTTCTTGGATTAAACATGGGCTTAACGGTGTTTCCATTTGGAGAGACAACGAGTCTGAATCGATGACCGACAACACATCAAGGAAGTACCGGGCATTGAATCCTGCAGAGAAAATTTCCCCATGATAGGTGGCCGGTATTTCCTCTTCAGCATCTCCTAAGTCCGGACTATTTGACGAGAGATGAATATACTCAGGATGAAAGGTCAGTTTAACCGCATGAGCTTTATCTTTTGACAAGATGGACACTCTCCGTAATGCACCCTCCAGTTCAGACCTATTGAGGGTGATTTTTTTAGAAGATTCTTTTGGGACAACTTGCTGATAGTTCGGATAGGTCCCTTCCATAATGCGTGATGTAAAGACCAGCCCGCTTTTTCTGAGAATCAACAAGTTTTTGGTAAAACCGAGAAGAGGCTCTTTGTCATCCTCCTCCAATAACCGTCGGATTTCGATGGCCGCTTTTTTGGGAATAATGACCTGGAGCTCCGAGGAAGGAATGGCCGATTCATCGGGTGTCAACTCTTGCTCAGCCCACCCCAATCGGTGGCCATCGGTTCCTATAAGCCTTATGGTGACTTTCTTGCCTGTAGGAATCAGGGTGATGAGAAGCCCATTTAAGACATAGCGTGTATCTTTCTCACCCACCGCAAATACCGTCTTTTTGAGTAACTGTAACAAGCCCTGGGCCGGAATCGATAACAGACCCTCTCGTTCAATTGTTGGAAGGGCCGGATAATCTTTACTTGGTAAGCCCACAACGCGAAATTGGCTTTTACCCGCTTTGACAGTGACCCAGTGGTTGTCGGCTACAACTATTTCGATTTCGGAATGCCGCACTTCCTTTAAAATATCAAAAAGGGTACGAGCTGAAAACGTCACGGATCCCGGTTCAATCACCGTAGCTTTATAGAGGCCACGCATGCCTATTTCTAAATCCGTCGCGACAATATCCAATCCTTCAGCTTTAGCTTCCAAGAGAATATTCGCCAGAATAGGCATCGTGTTTCGCTTTTCAACCACGCCCTGAACGCGCTGTAACGCCATTAATAAATCTTCTCTGGCCACGTGAATTTTCATGATTGTCCTACCATCGCCTGGTGTTAGGCCTTACCAATTTCCTCTTTCAGGCTTTCAAGGGTTGCTCGAAGCGTCGCATCTGTTTCCCTAAATTTTTGCATTTGTTTGCAGGCATGGATAATCGTCGTATGATCTTTGCCTCCAAAATCTCTCCCAATTTCCGGGAAAGAAGAATCCGTCAAATCCCGACAGAGAAACATCGCAATTTGCCGGGGGTAAACCAGCGTCTTCGTCCGTCGTTTGGATTTTAAGTCTGATATTTTTACATGGAACCGGCTGGCGACGGCTTCCTGGATATCTTCGATTGTAATAACTTTTCGCTTCCCACCTAAAAGGTCTCGTAAGGTATTTTTGGCCATCTCTACTGTGATTTGCTGTCCGGTCAGTGAAGCATAAGCTCCAAGACGGATGAGGGCCCCTTCAATCTCACGAATATTACTCTTTAAGTTTGCAGCTAGGAGTTGAATGACATCCTCATTGATGACAATACCCTCTTCTTCTGATTTTTTACGAAGGATGGCAATCCGAGTTTCAACATCAGGAGGTTGGAGATCCGCAATGAGGCCCCATTCAAATCTTGACCGCAGACGCTCTTCCATCGACGGCATTTCTTTAGGAAACCGATCACTGGAAAGAACAATTTGTTTTCCGGCTTCATAAAGAGAATTGAAAGTATGAAAGAATTCTTCTTGGGTTCGTTCTTTGCCCGCCAGAAATTGGATGTCATCAATTAAAAGCATATCCACATTTCGATACCGTCTTCGTAATTCCATCATTTTGTCATAGCGAATGGAATTAATGACTTCATTAGTAAATTGCTCCGTCGTGACGTAGGCAATACGTAGGTCCGTCCTATCCGCAATATAATTACCAATAGAATTCAAGAGATGTGTCTTGCCAAGTCCGACACCACCATAAATAAACAATGGGTTATAGGCCTTTGCTGGAGATTCTGCAACAGCAAGACAAGCTGCATGGGCAAACTGGTTACTCGCTCCAACCACAAACGTCTCAAAAGTATACTTAGGATTTGGGAGAGGTTGTCGTCTGACTTTTTGAGATGGTGGAAGGCGGGGAATTTCTTTTCTTTCGGAAACAGCGATCTTTACATCATGACTCTCATTATCCTCTTTTAAGACAAAAAGAATGTCTGTGAGGTTTACTCCTTCTACAT
This sequence comes from Nitrospirota bacterium, assembly GCA_003235785.1. GTDB lineage: Bacteria > Nitrospirota > Nitrospiria > Nitrospirales > UBA8639 > Nitrospira_E. The sequence goes on along the minus strand of QJYE01000253.1, from coordinate 1,155 downwards.
ATTGAAAAGCCTCAATCAATAAGTCCTTATAGTTTCTCCCTAACCATTCTCCAAAAAACTTATTAGGAACGCGTATTGAAGCATGATCCTCTGTTATACCCTCTAACTCCAGAGGTTGAAACCATGTATCAATAGCCTCATCACCAACTTTGGGGCTAATAAATTCTAAAACACTAACCCACGTTTTATGAATGTTTATATTAGTGAAATTCACAATATTCACAGATTTATTCACAGGTGTGAATAAAATACGTATTTAAATGGAGGATTAAATTTTTCTCGGCCAATCTCTTAATAAGTTATTCACAACTTTTCCTATTGCCATACCAAATTTTACACCCAACTTTTCCTATTTTTTCACGAGTCACAAAAAATTCGTTCCCCTTACTACCTAAAAGAAAATTACACCTCATAATAGCTTCATACACAGAATTCCCAATACCTACTACGACTACGACTACTATTTTCTTAATCTTCTAAACAAATAAGAAGTAGGGGTTAAATGACCAAAGACAAGTCATGTAAAAATATCTGCTCTAAAAACCCCTGATAAGAAATTTTTTGAGTGGATACGTCTCTTTCAGTTGAAGCTAATTTCCATATTTGAGAAGCATGGATATTCGGTAAGTCTTGCTCTTGATCAAGTAATAAGACTGAAATATCACTCGAGGATACATTGACAGTTTCAGTGGGAGTAAAAATTTCCCAATGTTTAATAGGTTTTGTACAAATGTAGAAAATTGTCTTCATAAGCTAATCGCCAATACTCATGTCTAAAAAGTCAGGACACGATCAGCCTGTCTAAGAAGGGAAGTTAATTGTGAAGGAGAAGATTCTTCGATAGTAAATTCTGTATCAATAGAAAATATCTCTCCACTCCCTGAGGGAATAAATATGGGTAATTCAAGATTTTTTATCACGGGTAAATGCTTTTCTAATATTTCTCCATCAGGCAAATCGTAGGCATCCTCTGAAACTAATTGTCTTGCATTATCCAATAGAATTACTGAAACGGGATTGGGACCAGTGGAAAGACCTAATGCTATACGTATTGCTTCGGCAGCTCTAGATGTTTTTGCTGGATCCTCTCGAATAAGGACAATGATCTGTTTAGACATTTATTTTGAGTTAATGAGGTTAAATACGTAAATAGAT
>QJYE01000043.1 GCA_003235785.1 Nitrospirota bacterium | reverse complement strand
GAGAGGCTCGTGTGTGCACCGGAGCTGACCTTCCCACATACCCTATACAATTTCCACAGAACTAAATAATATGATATTCGTCCTTTCTACCACCAACATTTTTTCAGGAAAACCTTCATCCAAGCTCAGGGAGGAAAATCACAGAAGACAATGTACTCTGAGCCATCTGCTTCTGACTCTAAAAAAAACCAGCCGTTACATTCCTTCTTCAATGCGGTATCATGACCATCTTTTTATTGGCTTTTATCCAGGAGTACCATACCCCATGGTTCACATCAAACGCGTTGTCCTTGACGTACTGAAACCCCATAACCCCAACGCCCTGGACTTCACCACATCCATCGCCGACAAAGTTCCGGGTTGCCGGATCAGATTGACCGTCACGGCCATGGATGAAAAAACGGAAACGGTTCTTCTTATTATTGAGGGGGAAAATATTCCGTTCACTCTCGTGTCCGAAGTCATTAGTTCTCTGGGTGGCTCCATTCACAGCATCGATGAAGTCGATGCGGAAAATGAACCAGCCGATACCCAACCCGCATAATCATGCCGTCCATGATTGCAGAGCTGATCCGGCTTCTCACACTCACACGTTCTCATGTGATCGCACGCCGATATTTTGTGGTCAACGGATTCGACGGAGCCCTGACGATGCTTGGGCTGCTGGTGGGATTCTACGTAAGCGACGAAGTCAGATTACCCGTGGTCATCAATGCGTGCCTCGGGGTGGCGATTGCGCTGGGAATGAGTGGAGTCAGTAGCGCTTATATTAGCGAAGTCGCTGAAAAACGCCGGGAACTCAGGGAGCTGGAGAAAGCCATGGTTACTGATTTGGGGCAATCAGCGCACGGACGAGCCGCTCGACTCCTGCCCGTGTTCATTGCCTGTGTGAATGGCGTGGCACCCTTAGCCATCTCACTGGTCATCCTCCTGCCTTTGTGGGCAAAGCCCCTGTTGGAGCCCCTCTCTCTTCTTCCCCTGGAATCGGCATTTGCTCTGGCCTTGCTAATGATTTTCCTGCTTGGAGTGTATCTCGGCCGAATCAGTCACACTTTTTGGCTCTGGGCCGGCCTTCGCACCTTATTAGTTGCCGCCACCACCACGGGCTTAATCTTCGCCATCAGCCCTGGGTAACCGCGCACCAACACTCCCGAGCCACAGGTGGAAATGCCTGCAGATGAATCCTGTTCGTAGGCAAGAAGTTTGATTTGATAGGAAGTGAAAAGGGAAGAATTCCTCCTTCTTGCCTTGTCCTCATTCCCCTTAGGGCGAGACAAAGGACGAGAAGGCTATTCACGGGAACTTGCAACATTCCCATGTTCAAATATTCGGAAGAGGTTCGACCAATTCTTCCTATCTCTTCGGGTCAATTCAACTGAGAAATTTTTTGAGACTCCAACCTCTTAACTCAGAACCCGCTCACCCGCTTGGTCGACCTCAAATAGCCCTGGATAAGGTCTCTGCGAGAAACAACCCCTGCCAGTTTGCCGTCAGCATCAACAACCGGGGTCCGGATGAAGTGTCTTTCTTGCAGCAGGTGGATAATTTCCATAGCGGGCGTATTTCGGGATACGGTGACAGGATCTTTGACCATAATCTCCCCTGCCGTCACCTTAGTCATCTCCTTACCCTCTTCTATGGCCTTCAGCAAGTCAAACTCACTCACGATACCGACTAGCTTTCCATCTTTCGCCAAAATTGGAACACTTCCAAACCCGCCCTCACTCATCGCACCAGCCAATCTGTCGACGGTATCTTCCACGCGGAAGGACGTCACCACATCTTGCATAAATTGCTCCGCCTGGAGCGTTTTGAAATCCCTAGCCCCAACCATGTAGTCAACTCGTCGCATAATTCGTCTTCCTTTTCATTGAGGGTTCAGTGGTACAGAAATGACTGCTAGATTATTGTTAGCTTTTTTCAGCCCTGGGAAACGACTCACTTATTATGGCCGTCAGGAAATGAGGCACCATTTTACACATCAAGACTTCTTGACTTCCACTATTATTTAACCTACAGGGTTC
>QJYE01000044.1 GCA_003235785.1 Nitrospirota bacterium | reverse complement strand
GCAACAATGAAGTTGCCACTCGTTGAATAAAGACGAGTTTGTGGACAATTGGCGTCCATTCCCAAGCAAGAGGGATGGGCGTTTTTTTTTGCCTTAGATGGGGGTATTGGGCCATTTCTTCCGAATTTATGAGGGAAGAGCCCATAAAAGGTTCCGTAATCGGGTAGGTTTCTGACAGTACTCTTCAAGGTATGAGGAGTGGTTTGAGTGTGGCAAGGGCGCCACTGCGATGACAAGGCCAACTGATGTGGCCTTGAGAATACGCAGTTGGCGCTTTTTTTATTGGGCAAAAACATTGAAGGAGAAGGCCATGTATGCAGTTGATGTCGAACGAATGGTTGAGATGGCGACAAAAAAGGTGAGATACCTTGCCTTGAATCCTATGGGGTATCTCATACTTTCAGCGATGGCAGGAATCTACCTGGGCTTGGGGATTTGTTTGATCATCAGTGTTGGCGCGCCGTTCTGGGCAGGCGGATCACCCGGATTCAAGCTGGTCATGGGTGCCTCGTTTGGCATTGCGCTGACCCTGGTGATTTTTGCCGGCTCGGAGCTGTTTACGGGAAACAATATGGTCTGCGCTATTGGGACATTGGCCAGAGCCATCACTATGAAGCAAATGGGCCTGATTTTTTTCTATTCATTTGTAGGGAACCTTCTTGGATCGCTTGGTGTGGCGTGGTTAATCGTACAAGCTGGAGTGGTAGGGCAGGCCCCGCACAGCGATCTGTTGTTGAAGGTGGCTTCCGTCAAAATGAACGGGCCGGCCTGGGAACTGCTTATCCGGGGGATCCTGTGTAATTGGCTGGTGTGTTTAGCGGTGTGGATGGCGGGCCGTACCACCAATGATGCCGCAAAAATCATGTTGATCTTTTGGTGTCTGCTTGCCTTTGTCGGGAGTGGCTTTGAGCATAGCATTGCCAATCAATCGATCCTGGGTATTGCGTTATTTCTTCCACATGGTCCCGATATCACCTGGCTGGGCTTGGCCTGGAATCAATTCTGGGTGGTGTTGGGCAATGTGGTTGGTGGAGGGGTGTTTGTTGGCGGAGCCTATTGGTTGGCTAGTCCAGTGAAAATTCAGTCGTCAACGCAGACAGCAGCGCCTGAACCCATTCCAAGCGGGGCACCCTTTCTAGGAGTTCCAGCTACAGGAGAGGTGATGGTGAAACCGTTGGTGGTTGTGGGCGAGCGGGAGGCGTGAAAGACTCCATTGGCTGTGTGACAATATGACGGAATTCTGAAAGGATCATGATGAATAAGATCGAAGTGTTGAAAGCAGAAAAAGACGGGTTGGATATAAAGGAAGACATTGCGCGATATGCTGAAGTAGGGTGGGAGGCGATATCGGAGGAAGATATTCAACGGTTGAAGTGGTATGGGGTATTTTTAAGAAATCCTACGCCGGGGTTTTTCATGATTCGTGTGAGAATTCCAGGCGGGCGAACTACGACAGAGCAAATGCGCACGTTGGCGCATCTGGCCAAAGCCTATGGGAACGGGATGCTGGATTTAACGACGAGGCAACAGTTTCAGCTCCGTCAATTGAGCATTGCGCATGTTCCCGAAGCGTTTGTCCGCATGGAAACCGTGGGGCTGACCTCGTTGCAAACCGGCATGGATAATGTGCGAAATATCATGACCTGCCCCGTGGCGGGGCTCACAGCGGAGGAACAATTCGATGCGACGGATTTGGTTGGACGGCTCACGAAAGAACTTACCGGCAATCGGGCGTACTCGAATCTTCCGCGAAAATTCAATATAGCGATTACCGGATGCCCAGATAATTGTTTGCATTTGGAAACCCAGGATCTGGCACTGGTCCCCGCCACAATGGAAGGACACGATGGCCCGATTGCGGGGTTCAACCTTCTCGCAGGAGGGAAATTGGGGTCCGGGGGCTATCGGATCGCGACGCCCCTGGATGTGTTTGTCACTCCGATGGAAGTTGTAGCGGTGGCGGGGGCTATCCTTCGGGTGTTCCGTGATCATGGCTGCCGGGACTCTCGGACGACCGCCCGCCTAGCCTTTTTGCTGGATGAATGGGGTGAAGAGCGATTTCGTCTGGAAGTCCAGCGTGAAGTGGGGTGGGAGTTGTCTCGTGCGGGAAGAGATGCGCGAAAAATGTCGGTCAATGAACACATGGGCATTTATCGGCAACAAAAATCCGGGTTGAACTATGTTGGGCTCAAAATTCCTGTCGGCCGTATTCACGCTGATGATCTGGAGGGTATTGCGGCGCTGGCCGAAATCTATGGCACAGGAGAAATTCGTCTGACCGCCAATCAGGCCATGATTATTCCGAATGTCAATGATCGTATGCTGGGAAATCTGACTGAAGAACCTTTACTGAAGCGCTTTCTCTACAATCCCACGCCGGTGCAAAAGGGTCTGGTCAGTTGCGTCGGTAGTGACTATTGCAATCTGGCGGTGATCGAGACGAAAAGCCGCGCGGTGGAAACCGCCAAACGAGTGGAGGCCTTGATCGGCACGAACATGAAACCGATTACCATGCATTGGTCGGGATGTCCGGCTGCATGCGGTAATCATCTGGTGGCGGACGTAGGGCTCTTGGGCAAAAAGATCAAAATCAAAGGGGAAGTGGTTGAAGCGGTGGATGTATTCGTCGGAGGACGGGCCGGTCCCAATCCAAAAATGGCCATCAAGCTCTTGGAGGATGTGCCCTGCGCGATACTACCGGAAGTGTTGAGTGGCATCCTCCCCTATCATTCGCGAGAGAAAATGCATCGAACGAAAGCTAAGAGCATTCAGAAAAAGACTGTACCGCACAATGTGGTGGAATCGGGGAAAGTCAAAGCCCGAATGGTTCCTGAACCCATCGCCTCGACTATTGCCTGATTTTAGCATTGTGAACCAGCAAATCCGTATGGTCAAAAAATAAAAACCCAGTGTTACAAAAGGAGACGACCCATACTACATACTAACCTATAAACGGCAGTTGGTAGGTAAGCAACCCTTCGACATGCTCGCTCCGTAGGCTGTTCAGGGCGAACGGACACCTCGTCAATTGGGTGGGTACTTCAACCTAGAAACAGCAGTTGGATCACAAAAGTCTGCACAACCTCTTCATGCACCTCGGAAGTATCAACAATCTCTCATCACCCCCAAGGTGACCACGAGTTGTAGAAATTCCCTATGCACATAAATAGTTTGCACAGCTTTTTCGCGCCCAACTGCTGTTTCCAGGTTCAAAGACCGTTCGTGCTGAGCCTGTCGAAGCATGGGCGGTGTTTCATCACAGCAACTGCCGTTTTTAGGATTAATCCTTGCTCCGGGTGAGTCGCCCTTGAAAGCACAAATAGGAGCGGTGGGAGGTAGGTTAATAGGAATGGGAAAAGAACAGGAAGGAACGAAAAAATTTAATTGGTAAGGACTCTAAAATTTTTTTTGACCCCAACAATCTACTCGCATGGTTTTAAGGTGATGTCGATCATCATGTCGTCGGCCAGAGGCTCGAGAGCCGCTCGAATGTGTTCGAAGCTGGTTTGGGGCGGGGGGACGAGTTCGGCCTCGGCCCGAAAAATCCGTTCTCCTGACATGGGGGCACATTCGACCACCGTTCGAAGGTCTTGCATGCTGACCCCAAGACCCGCCAATTTCCTCGAAATTTCTCGCACGATTCCGGGACGGTCTTGTCCAACCAGTTCCAACTGCAATGAGTTGCGATGGTCGACGTCCACAAGGGTCCAGTCGCTGTCCACGACACTCACGGAAAGCCCTTGGTCGGCAAGCGAGGGAAGAGCGGTCATGAAGGCTTCGGCTTGATGCTCCGGAAGATGAATTTGAACCACCCCCGCAAAGTGTCCGGCCAAGCGCGCCATACGGCTTTCGTCCCAATTACCCTCATGGTTGGCGATTAAATCGGCCAACGCTTCGACCAGGCCAGGCCGATCGTGGCCGATGACGGTGAGAACTAATGCACGCGCCATGATGTTACCTCATTTGCAAAATGATGTTCTCTTTCAAGACGGACAAGGTACTCAACAAAAAAATGCATGATATTGGAAAAGCTTGGCCGCTCAATCCTCTGGATTGCACGTCCATGACAAAAAATCGGAGAAAGGAGTTTCAAGCTTTATGATGAATCAAATGCAAAAGTACTGAAGAGGCCTGAAGATGTCAAACTGGCCGATTTTGAATTTGAAAGGAGATGGGCTTGTGCAAAATGGGTTTTCCTCACCCGGCGGCCAAGGGTGGCACCGGTAGCTCCCCCCTTTTCGCCACATTTAATCAGGTATCAACAGATATGCCCCATTTTTCCCGCAACCCGTAGGAAGGGAGCCCTGAGGTGAACCAGGGTTTCGAACGAGAACGCGTTGGCGTAGAATATAATCTGGAAGTCTGCCCATGCGATTCTATATTTTACGTAATCAGGTTGTCGTTCCCGCTTCTGGTGCGGTGGAATTTGGTAAATGGGTGGAGACGGCTGATCGGGTCGTGAGTAAAACGCAGGTCGCCGATATTGAGGTGTCGACGGTGTTCCTTGGAATTGATCATCAGTTCTATAACGGCCCCCCTCTCCTTTTTGAAACGATGGTGTTTGGTGGCGATCTTGACCAAACGTGCCGCCGCTGTTCCACGTGGGATGAAGCAGAAGAGCAACATGAAACGATCTTGTCAGAAGTGCTAAACCGAGTGTATGGCTATCATAAGCCAGGTTGAGCTGGTGCCGTCTTCTATTTGTGGTGAAATTATTTGATGTGAACGCATACCGAGATTGAAGGAATGACCTTCAACAATAGGCTTGCCTTCCTTTTCTTTTTTCCCAGTCAGAGTAAACTATCGCACAGGTTGGAAGCTGGCGGAGGCTTATAGGTCGAAGCCACTCGAATGCCCGGGAGGGCATCGGAGGTTCTGGTAGCGTTCCTCTGGGGTCGGCCATGATTGTGCAAGATGATATTGGGCTTGAACAAACTGTGTGGCCGTCCATGGTGGATGCGTTTCAAGGAGAGTGACGGCTTGGCGATAGAGGGCATGATGAGTATTTGGCACATCGAAAATGTGCTCTGTTTGTGTCGCGAGATCTCGGCAGTGAATTCGATAAGTGTCTTGGGAACACAGGCACCGCAAGAGCTTCAGACCCTGAAGGTCGGTCTGATAGGGATTGAGGGAGGTTTCGAGCAAAAGCTCCTCTTCACCAGAGGACGAGCGCAGGAAAAACAACGGGAGCAAGACTGGACCGATACCAATGAGCCCAAAGTGAACTGTGATGACACGGGAAAGCGTGCAGAGTTGGGGGAGTGCCGCCACAAACCAGGCCGTAGCGTCATGTTCCGTGTCCGACACAAGGCCCATATGCAATTCTGGAGAGGGCAGGTGGTAGTTCACACTACAATTTCCCATGATGCGGCCACGCAGAACTATTCCTCGAACGAGGGGAAAGCCAACCCGAAATCTCAGGGAAATGACCGATGGCGTGGGAGTCAATTCAATAAAATCTCAAGTCTGTTGGTAAAAGTAGAGAGACGTCATACGGTTGAGGAAATTCTTCCAGGTCTGGTATTCCCCTGGCAAGAATGAGATTGTGTCTTAAGCTACATCCTCTTCTGCTCCCTGGGTGCGCGCTCAAATTTTCTGAATGTTCGGTATAAATCACCTGAGCAAACGACGGACCTTGTTTCCAGCCGAGCCTTCCATGATCATGCAACCACAAATTTGAACCCGAGTCCGCACATTCTATGACCCGAGATGTCATACGTGTGTTGCGAAAAACTTCTACAGAATCAGACAAAGTCTCTGTCTTGACCGGGCAAGGGCTATTCTTTACGTTAGGTCTTGAAGGACTTAGTCCAACATGTCATAGACACTGTTCCTATTCATGCGATCTCAAGTAAGGAGACTTTCCAATGCTGACCAAATTTTCAATTGGGATCATTCTCATGTGCACGGCAACTGTTTTGGCAAGTTGCACAGGGGTAGGTCGTCATTCCGAACAAGGATTTACCTATAAAGACCTTCAGATTGACACGACATCGGCTAGGACAGGTCAAGGCTCGACCATTCAATTCAAAGGCAATCCGTTACCATTGAGCGGCAGGTCCATCCAGGTTGGTGAGACACTGCGATCCGTCAAATTGGCCCAAGGGGATTTATCACTGATCGATGTCACAGAAACCGATGGTTCGGTTCGGCTCATCAATGTGGTTCCTTCGCTTGACACCACGGTCTGTGAGCAACAGACGCATTATCTAAGTGAGAAAAATCAGGGGTTGGATCAACAAGTCACACTCATCACCATCAGTGTGGATACCCCATTTGCACAAGATCGTTTTGCGAAGGAAGCGGAAATCAATAACGTGAAATTCTTATCTGATTTTCGTGGTGGGGATTTTGGAAAAACACACGGCCTGCTTCTAGAGGGCCCGCATGTCCTGGCGCGAGCCATCCTCGTGGTGGACGGACAAAATGTGGTCCAGTATCTTCAAGTGACACCTGACTTAGGTCATATGCCCGATATGGAGAAAGCGTTTCAAGTTGCGCGTTCCTTAGTAAACAAAAAAGGCTAAGGTTCCCCAAAAGCTTTGGTTTCTTCCCTGCATGGCTCACTACCTCATCATGCGGCTGTTATAGTATTTTAACTTTCAACTACGACCTTTCGAAATGTGCAAGCCGGACATGGTTTACCTTTTGGACCGGGCACATGGTTTACCGTTTGTTCAAGTTTGCTCCATGCCAGCCTTC
>QJYE01000514.1 GCA_003235785.1 Nitrospirota bacterium | reverse complement strand
CAAAGGCCTGAAGAGAAAGTAAAGGAGACAGCCCCGCAAGGAGACGAGCCAGAAACCTCCAAGCCCGCCGGGCCTCAGGACGAGTTTAGTCGGGGCGTCCCTCGAACAACCGTCGCCGGGTTTCTGGCCGCTGCGGCAAAGCCTGACTACGAACGAGCGGCAGAATATCTGGATTTGCGGAACCTGCCTGGAGAATTGACGAAAGCGCAAGGGCCGCAACTGGCCCGTCAGCTCAAAATTGTCTTTGATCGTTCCCTCTGGATCGATCTGACTAGCTTAAGCCTTGATCCCCAGGGACATGACAATGATGGTCTGCCCTCTTCCCGCGACCTCATCGGCAAGATTGAAATCCCGGGCAAAACGGTGGAGATCCTGCTTCAGCAAGTGCCACGCGGGGACGGGGTCTCTATCTGGCAATTTTCTTCCGCCACCGTAACGCAGATCCCACGACTCTATAGAACCTACGGATATGGTCTTCTGGACAACATCTTCCCAAACGCATTTTTTGACCTGAAAGTCCTCGGCATAGAAATCTGGTTATGGGTAGGGCTCATGATCATTGCGATTCTCGCTTATCTGGCAGCCCTTGTTCTCACCAAGACCATTCTTTTTTTCCTTCAACGCCATGCGACGCCTAAGAGAGACCAACTGTGTCGACTGGTGCAAGGACCTCTGCGCTTTCTTCTCTTCCTGTTGGTGGCAGACCTCATGATTGAGTATATCAATCCGCCCTTATGGTTTCAGGCGTTGCTCAAAACTCGCACATTATTTAGTGTCGCAGTGGTCTGGGTGGCTTTCTGGATCATCGACTTTTTGCTTGATCGTTTATCTGAACGCTATTATCTCCAGGGGCGAAGCACCGCTCGTGTCCTCTTGCCCCCAATCGGTACGGGAGCAAAAACGGTGTTCGTCATTATTGCCTTGTTAGTCTGGCTGGACAATCTCGGGTTTAACGTCACCACACTACTCGCCGGCCTGGGCATTGGAGGCCTGGCTGTCGCGCTGGCCTTGCAAAAACCCATTGAAAACTTAATTTCTGCCATTACACTCTATACCTCCCAACCCGTTGCGGTGGGCGATTTCTGTCGGTTTGGTGCGAATATGGGAACTGTGGAGGAAATTGGTCTCCGGGCGACGAAAGTGCGGACCCTTGACCATAGCCTGCTCACTATTCCCAATAATAATTTCGCCCACCTTCCACTCGAAAATTTTTCGAAGCGGGAAAAGATTTGGTACCACCCTCAAATCCGGTTACGGTATGACACGACGCCAGATCAAATCCGGTATATCCTCGTGGAAATCAGGAAAATGTTCTATGCCCATCCCAAAGTATTGGACGACCCGGCGAGAATCCGTTTGGGAGGGTTTGGCTCGTTTTCTCTAGACCTGGAAGTCTTTGCCTACATCGACGTCACGGATTGGGGAGAATTCCTTGAAATAGCGGAAGACCTCAACTTGCGGATCATGGACATCGTGCAGGAAGCGGGCTCGGCCTTTGCCCTGCCTTCGCAAACGCTCTATTCAGACTTTGCCCTGCCTTCGCAAACGCTCTATTCAGAACAAGGGCAGAGACCGGACAATCAACGTGCCGACGCGGCTGAGCAAAAGGTCCACGAATGGCGTGAAGGACACCGGCTGTTTCTTCCTAAGTTTCCTGCGGAAACAATTGCTGAACTTAAAGGGTCATTACCCTATCCACCTCCAGGATCAGCCGTAGCAGGCAGTTAAACCTTCAACATCATTGCGAGGAAAAAAGCCAGGAAGCGGGGACCATTTTGAATTTTGCCAATCGATTGAATAGAAGTCGTGCGTTTGTTAGGTTAAAGGACAATTAGACTAATTTTAGGGTAAAACGCACTCGTCACGATGGTTTCAGACAACATTTATGGCTTCGTTTTTTCTGGAATTTTTATAACCAATTCACATCTTCCGGTTTTCCGGGGGTATCGCAAGTTTATTATCAAAAGGAGGGATGATGATGAAAGGGCCTTTTCAGACAATAGGAATGCTCGTCATGGTTATGTGCATGAATGCCTTAGCTGTGCCCGCCACGGCCCAGGTTGCAGTGGTACCGGTAGAGCCCAAACTTGAGCCCAAGCCGTTTGATCTGATGTTCGGCTATGGATACCAAGCCAATACCGATCTGAAAAAGAGTAGCGGGGATTTCCACCGCAATTCGTGGATGGGTAGTTTTCATGCTCAGATTGACTTCAGTGATAAATTTAAACTCAACAATATTCTGAGATATGAATACCACAATTATAATTTTTCGAATTCGTCCCGTTTTCAATGGGACAATGTACATCGTTTTGTCTATGCACCGGTCTTTCTCTGGCGCGCTGATGAACGTTGGACAATTATGGGCGCCCCGGTTTTACAATGGACTGGCGAAAGCGGCGCCAAAATAAGCGATTCTTTCACTGGCGGCGGATTGGTCGGCTTTAATTATACGGCCAGCCCTGATTTATCCTTAGGTTTACTCGTCGGGGCCTTAAGTCAGATTGAAGATGATGCGGTACTGGCTCCCATTCCTCTCGTCAGGTGGCAGTTCGTGCAAGGCTGGACGTTGCGAATGGGCCTTTCCCGACTTGGTCCAACGAACGGATTAGGAGGGGAAGTCGGATGGAAATTGGCCAAAACGGTGGAGTTGGCCGGAGGTCTCCAGTTTCAACGCCGCCGTTTCCGGCTTGACAAGCGTGATCAGGTCGCTCAGGAGACGCTGGTTCCGGTCTTCGGGAAGATGACGTGGTGGATAACCCCGCAAGGAAGCCTGGAATTATTCGCCAGCGTCGCCACGAATGGGAATCTTCGCCTGGAAAACAAAAACGGAAAGAAGATCACGGACAAAGATTATGACAATACGGCATACTTTGGAGGGCAACTGCACTTCATTTTCTGATGTGCCGCCACATGAGTCGGAAAGAAGTTTGGTCACATTGGTTTTGTTGCCTGAAAACCAACTTCACACCGGCTACACAAATAACCGGGGTCTCGAGATAAACTTGAGACCCCGGTTTTTTTAATGGAACCTCTGTATTCAAGCGCTTTTCCTTTCCTACATGATCACGAACGGCCCTAGTGTAAAATTCGGAACTTCATTTGTGAAGCAATGCCTGATGAATGCAGTCTTTGCCACATTATCTTTCTCGTTATCCACACAAAGTGTCAGCAGTGAGCCATCTGAAAAAGGCAAAACGGATTCCCAATGACATTGCGTCAAGGTAACATCGTCGCCGAGCCAGAGAGTGTGTCATTTAACAGCCCCATCCACGGACGTGCTTCCTGGGCTTTTCAACAATCCAAACACCTATGGTGGCAAGTTGCCCGGTTCTTATGAGAAATGGTACACAGCACCATTCTCAACCAGCTCTCTTCATCCCTGTTGAGCCATGCCCCAACTATCCCTGTGGGAGAAATTCGTCGAAACTGAAACCCTAAAGGACCACCCTGAACACAATCTCATAGATGAGAAAAATGGAAATGCCTACAATCGAGATGCGCGAAGAGGGGAGAAAAAGAACCAGCAAAATTGTCCCAAGCAAGGAGTGGTTCATGAAAAAT
>QJYE01000188.1 GCA_003235785.1 Nitrospirota bacterium | reverse complement strand
CTGGTGGCGATCTATGAAATCGGGCAACTCGTCACGGATGCCTGGACCCTTCTCTTCGCCGTCGTGTTAGCCGTGGCCCTCAATACCGCCGTCTGCTACAAGCTGGCCAGACCCGTGAAAGGCATGGGCATTGCCATGCCGGCCATGGTGCCGCCTCTGGTAGCAGCCATGTCCGCGTTGGTGCTGGCGCCCGATCACGCCCCTCCCCTGGCCTTCGTGGCCGGAGTACTGGGCCCCCTCCTGGGAGCGGATATCCTGCATTTGCGGGAGATCCCCCGGATTTCCACCGGCATGGCCAGCATAGGCGGGGCCGGCACCTTCGACGGCATCGTCCTGTCCGGGATCTTGGCCGCCTATCTCGCGTAATCCTCTGATATGGTTTGGTTGGGTCCAATGGAATTCTAGCGTTTGACGACCCCTTACCTATGAACGTGGTATTTCCTCTAACTTTCTTACGACGAAATTCCATTGAAGTCTCTCGTTTGATAGCGGGGCTGGTGTTCTTTTTACAAGACCTGATCCCCTACACAACGGCTAGGCCTCAAACAAACATCAGAAGCCACCCAGTGATCTTGAGTTGGCTCCCTGGGTCATCCTACCTTGATGTCCCAATAACCTGATCAACTCTGGATATCCTGACCATCAATCAGCCAGTACCTGTCATGATTTGGACATTTTCATATGTTCTGATACACCCAGATACATCGCTGTTCAATAGGTGCTCGAACAGGTCTTTTCCTCAACCTTCATGTTTCTTTCAATAAATCAATCAGTTGGAAGCATGGTAGTGAGCCATCTAAGACGAATGAATAAATGGCATTAAGGTTGCTCTCATATGAACCAAGAGCAGGAAGGGAACGACTCAAGAATAAGGAGGAAGCCATTATGGACTTGCCCCAATTGAACATCGGAACTCTGACAGCTTGTTGGGCAGTCCTCGAAGTTCATCGTTCAGAACAAATGGAGGATCGTCATGCAACAAACAAATCGACCGTTAACGTATGATGAGAAAAAAGCTGCAGACGCAGCCTTCAAAGGATCCCCATGTGATCCTAAGTGGTCTGAAGCGGCGCGAAAAGTCTATGTAGGCATTACTTCGGCTATGGCGCACCAACGGAATGAAACCTTCCAAGAAGTGCGTCCTTTGCAGGTGACGACTATCGCAAATCGAGCAGTGCCCGAGTCCAAGCAGGTGTCAGGCATGATTTGCAGAGAGCAAAGCTGAATACAGGATCACAATGACAAATTTGAGTTTGAAGTTTAAGCCAGATCTTGCAAACCCGCATCACTCTCTTATGCCTGAAGTAATCGACGACTCACCGTCGGAGAGTGGCCCATTTCAATACGTTGCCAGTGGAATGGAATGTGTTTGGGGTCAGGCATGAGTGTTTACTTATTGTAGTGCACCGAAACGAAAAGGTTAAGCAGCAATGGGTGTAATGGCTCTATCCCGGCAACGCTGGATTGGTCCAGCGGTTCAGAAGCAACCGCCATGTTGGTGGCTTTCATGCCCTGTCGCTTTTAAAATGACATCCGACAAATCTGGGAATTACGTGCTGCAATCGGGGAGCATCAGGAAGAGGTGGCATCGATTGCCGCAAGGCTTCCAAGTCTTACAGGAAATGAATATCCCATTCCGGGTAAATTTCCCTCACTTTTCCACTCGCTTGGTGCGTTACATAAGGGATAAGATCATTGTGTGTTTGATCTGTTCGTCCAGAACCTGACAAGCAAACACTCAACGCCTACTACATATGCTGGCGGACCTTTTGGAAGATGTCGAACAACTTGCCCAGTGGATTCAATAAGCCTGCTGGCACTCACCTTCCTGAGACATCCATGTCTTTGGTTCTGTGGACCATTGGCCATTCGACGCGGCCTATTGACGACTTCATCGGACTTCTTCTTGCGCTTGGGATTCAATTGCTGGCCGATGTCCGGACTATTCCGTTTTCCCGGCGCAATCCCCAGTTTCACCAAGAGGTTCTTGCACAGAGTCTCCGTGAAGCAGGGATTCAGTATCGACACATGCCGGCGCTGGGAGGCCGGAGGAACAGTCGGGCGGATTCTGTGAATGTGGGATGGAGAAATAAAGGCTTCCGGGGTTACGCGGATTATATGGAAACCCAAGAGTTTTGGAATGCGCTGGATGACCTCATGGAGATTGGGCATCGTCTGCCAGTGGCCATCATGTGCGCCGAGGCAGTTCCCTGGCGTTGCCACCGATCATTGATTGCGGATGCGTTGGTCATCCGTGGATGGACGGTGAAGCACATCATCTCGGCAAGTTCCCTCAAGACTCACACACTCACACCTTTTGCCAAACTTGACGCAGGCCGCCTCACCTATCCAGCCGAAGGCCCTCAAGATTCCACCCTCCCGCTTTTCTAATCGGAAACTAACGACGAAGATGTTGGTTTTTGGCGAGCTAGACTAGCTCAGTACGAAATTTCGATTTTTCTGCAAAGGGGTATCGAGCAAGTTCGAGTTATAGGGCCTGAAGCCGTCTACCAAGCGTTGTTACTCTTTTGGGGATCTGGAGCTCTGCCGGGATTTGCTGGATTCTTCCTTCAAGACCAATGCGATAAGTTGTCGAACAAGAGGAATATCCTCTTGGGTGGTTTTCCATAACACTTCGAAATTCACCCCAAAGTACTCATGGATGAGTTTATCTCGCATTCCCGCCATCTGCTTCCAGGGAACCTTCGGATGGCGCTTCCGCACCGAAAGGGGGACTTTCTTGGACGCTTCGCCGATAATCTCAAAGGCTCTGACCACCGCATAGATTGTCTTCTGGTCTTGCGAGAACTCGTCCCAGGTCATTCCTGCGATAAATTGGGAGATATTTTGTGAGGCCTCTTGGATATCGGCCAGATAGTCGAGGAATTCTCGCCTTCCTCTCACAGGCTCACAACCTCACTGAGGATATGTTGGCCGATCAAGGGTTTGAGTGTGCTCTTCATGACCAAATCAACCTTGACCCCTACGAGGGCGGACAAATCGCTTTCCAATTGGATGAATTCAAACAAGCTTGGTGCTTCGTCAAAGTCTACGAGCACGTCCAGATCGCTGATCTTCCCGGGAGTCCCCTGTACATACGAACCGAATACCCCGAGATAGCGGACATGATATTTCGCCCGCAGGATGGGCAATTGTTGACGTAGAATGTCCATGTATCGCTGAAGCTTTTGCTGTGCTCCAGACAGTGGAACTTTTGCCATGACTCAATATTCCTAACCTGATTTGCCAACAGTGCTATAGAAGGACAGCCTACGTTCAAGGAATAAATCTGTCAATTATTTTTAGCGAAAAGGCAAATGCTTTAGCTATCCTTGGTCTGGATTTGATCCAGGATGGATTCCACAGGGGTACCCAGTTTTTTGTGGCGGTTGCAGGCCGTGCAAGCCGGCACCACATTGCCTCTCGTGCTTTTCCCTCCCCGGGCTAATGGCACGACGTGATCCATGGTCAGGTTTTCCGCTCCAACATTCTGGTGGCAGAAGTGGCAGTCTCCTGATTGGATCTGAGTTTTCCACCAGGGTGACTTGCGAAGTTTTTTCGCTTTATCCCGTTCAAGCTTGATGTGGCGCTGGACTACGTCATCGTCACCCAAGGAGTAGAATTGTTCTTGCTGGGTCATAAGGGTAGGGAGCCTATTTTCAAAAAACTTTATACGGACAGGTAACCATGGGGGTCATGTTCCGAGGTCATTTTTTTTGGAAGATTGTAGCGCTTGGGTCCTTGCTTTTTAAAGTCAGAGAGGTTGTTCTCCCTGGACACAGATCCTTCGCGGGGTCTCAGGATGACAAAGTGGGTGATGGTTCTGATGTCATGAAATATTCAGATCATGTCTGCGCTAGGGATCTGGATTTTTTCTATTTAATCCAATGCCAGGGTCAGGCATTTGGCGGAGCCTCCCGCTTTGAGAAATTCGTCCAGGTCAACCGGATGGGGAATATAGCCGTGTTGGTTTAACCATGCCATCGTTTCCGGACATCCGGTGGGCAGCACCACATGGCGATCGACGCACACGGCGTTACATGCAAACCGTTCGGCCTCAGGGGAGGGGACGGCAAACCGTTTGCTCTGCTCAACATGAGCCGCAATCACGGTTTGGGCGTAGGAATCGAAGGCAGGAGGAAAGTACAGCAGCTCTCCACCACTTAAGGGGCACAAGCAGGTATCCAGGTGATAAAAGCGCTGATCCACTAATTCCACGGGAAGAATTATTTTTGAAAAAATCGTCGACAACTTGTCGTAGGCGCGGATGTCGGTGCGTTGCCGATAGCCGCCAAACCAGAATTCCGGAAATCCCAATACATCCCCGGCGCCTTCAAAGTATAGTTCGGCGTCAAGCTTGATGACTTCATAGCCTTTCTTGGTGAACCAATCAATGAAATGGCGTTCTTCACGTTGACGTTCAGGATGGCGGAATCGACTGGGAACGGCCTTGCCTTCATGGAGAACACTCGCATTGGCGGTAAACACCAAATCGGGTAGGCCCGGCACCGGTTCCATGAATTCGAGTTTCGCGCCGGCCTCGTCCTCCAAGACCCTGGTCAGAGCCTGCCATTGGGTTCGAGCTCGATCCCCATCGGATTGATTGGACACCCTCATCCAAGGGTTAATCTCATATTCGATTCCAAAATAATCCGGAGGACACATTAGTAAACGGCTCATAAGCGGCGCATCCTGTTATCCCTTCCAACCGAGTTCCCGCGCTAATTCCCTGAGAAAAGACGAAGAATCCATGACCAGCCCCACCGCTTGAAAGCTTCCACGGTCACTGAGTTTGGTGGGAACCGCCGGATTGATATCGACGCAGACGGTTGGCACCGACGCCGGTAGCAAATTTCCCGTTGCCACGGCATGGAGAGTGGAAGCCACCAGTAACGCGAGCTCGACGCCGGGGATAGCCGAACGCATGGCCTCTTGCGCTTTGATGGAATCAGTGATGACTTCAGGTAATGGGCCGTCGTCACGAATTGTCCCGGCCAACACCATCCGGACACCCTGCCGGACACAGGCGGCCATGATCCCCTCTTTGACGATTCCGCTTTGGACGGCTTGTTGAATACTTCCCAGCTCCCGTACCCGATTGATCGTGCGCAGATGGTGCTCATGTCCGTGAGGCACGGAACGGCCAATCCCCAAACTGTATCCCAAGGACGTTCCGTACAAGCTGGCTTCCATGTCGTGAGCAGCCAGAGCGTTTCCACAAAACAATACATGGATGTATCCCGATTCGATGATCCACGCCAGGGCCTCTCGTCCCCCTGCATGAATGATGGCCGGACCACCTGCAAACAACACCTTGGGAGTCCCGTTGCTCTCTTGCCGACATTGTTGGATGGCTTTCATCCGTTTGGCCACATCCGCGATGATGTGCCGATGAGGACGTTCGGAAGAAACCTGGGCTTCCATGAAACCGAACACGTCCCGTTCTTTGGGCCGCTCCAGCGGGAATACCCGAATTCCTTGACGTCCTGTGACGACCAAATCGCCTTGTTTTACCGATCCCATGGGAATCATGTGCGCCGAAAGAGGAGTGGTCTTCACCACGATGGCCAAATCCATTTCCGGTTGCCGGACATCAATCCAGTTTCCCTGCCACCGTATTTGGGTCGCAAGATGAGAGGTGGCATAAAAATCTTCCGGCAAAATTCCATCTGCCGGGGCTGGCACGACCGTGCAATCTTGCTCGGCTTCCGCCACTGCTCCATGGGGCTGAATGGCTGTCAAGATGTCTTGTAATAACTCGGTGGTGGGAGCTTCGATGCGGATTGTGGCATGGGAAGTGTCTTCGCGCTGAGTCCCCACGGTGACTTCGGAGAGGGTAAAAGTTCCTCCCAACATGACGATGGTATCTAAGACCTTTGCCAGGATGAGTGAATCAATGATATGCCCTTGTAGTGTGATGGTTTGAGAGTGCATATTGATATTCTACCACTTATTGACGGTGTTGCCTTGCGACGGGAGGGTTTGATTCGAAAGCAATGGTTTCCGATGATATACTAGGGAAAATTTTTGAGGATGGGAGCATGATGCGCGTTAAAAATCGTCTGTTATGTTGGACAACAATGGGTGGTTTGGTGGCCACACTTCTACTTTTCCAATCGGCGTTGCCTGTGCAGGCTTCACCGGGATCGGAAGTTTTTCAGGGCTTTACCCAACACATTAGTGAACAGATTAGCAAAGATAAACAGGCGTTTGCCGAGGCCGATAGGTGTACCGGGTGGTTTTATAAACAAATGGGGCAGAAGCCTCCGCCAGTGGCTCAGGCAGAAAAGATTCATTTTGTGCCCATTTCACAATCAGATTCTGATAGTGATTGTGCGAAACAATATCCCAACGGTTTGGAGGAGGCCCGGGAAGCCTTTGGCCGGACACAACAACGATTATCGTTTAGCCTGACCTTTTTTCAAATGGCTCTTGTCAGTGATGGCGATGATGATCACGCCTATAACACACAAGAAATGCAGGATGTGTTGGGTGCCTTTGATCGGACCTACCAGAGTGGGCAATCGGTCGATCAATATGTGAGCCAACTGACAGGCTTGTTTGAGCGCTATCGGCCGAAGCTAGAGTTCCCCGTATTGATGGCTGGCATGCAGACCCTCATGGACAAAGGCTATCGATTAACGAAGGCGGATCAAACGTTCTTGAATCAGGAGTTAGGATAACCCCCGCAAGGGAAAAGTGAATAGTGAGAGAGAGAAAGTTA
>QJYE01000399.1 GCA_003235785.1 Nitrospirota bacterium | reverse complement strand
TTGACGAGAAGAAGTAAGAATCGATTGGGTTGGGCATCTTCTTCTGGCATGACTTGGAGGGAGGTGTTGATGTCCACAATAATTTCATTGCCCAGATCTGAGGTGGTATCGTTCACGACCCAAAAATAGCGACTTCCTTTTGGGTAAATTTGTGAGACAAATTGATCGATAGCCGAAGAGAAGTCTGGATACGAAGATTCTCCGATTGTAGGAAAGAAGGTGAGTGCTAATAGCACGGCGATTACAGAGAGGTGGCGCATGTGAATCCTCCTTTGGTAGAAGTAGAGGGGCTGACAGAATGCCGGGTTCCTCCATCTAGTAGAACGATTAGCTCATCTTCTCGAAATCTCATTAACATCTTACCCCATGGTGGTTGCCAGGTAAATCGCTTGGGGTGGGAATTCATGAATGGGAATGGCGAAAATAGGCCCTAGTTAGTTTTCCGCGCCAAGCGTACTTCCAGTACGTGAGCACGGAAAATTGGTGATCCGCCTTGGCGAAACCCCTCCGGCCATTTGTGCGCCAAGGCTGGCTTCAGCGGGGAGCGCGAAGGCAGGGAACGCCGCTGGTGACTTTTTCAATAGCACCAAAAAACTCAGCAGACTCTGCCTAAAAGTTAAGATACGGGAGGATGTTTACAGATGAGATTAGTCTCTTGGAAAAGAATTGTGAGATATGGCGATGCTGTCGTTTTTTAAATTGCAGGACGGAACGAACAAAAAGCGTATTTTTTTCCTTGTGATTATGGCATTGTTATTGATTTCTGGTGCCTTATTATTTAATTCACCAGGGCAGACGCAAGTCCTCAATGTGAAATTCCCTAGTGGAGCCTCTCTTAAGGCTGAAGTGGCGGATACACCTGAAAAACTCCTGTTTGGTTTGGCTTTCAGGCAGATGCTTCCCCCTGATGAAGCCATGCTCTATATTTTTGGGGAATCAGGCCCTCATCGAGTATGGACGAAGGAGTTTCAATTTCCGGTTGATGTGATATGGGTAGATGAAAGTAAAATTGTGGTGCATGTGGAAAAGGATGTTCCTCCCTGTTCAAAAAATCCTTGCACATGGTATGGCCCTCCCCCCAATGATGCCCGCTATATCCTTGAGTCGAATGCCGGATTTATTGCACGAGAAAACGTTGCCGTTGGCCAGCAACTCAAGTTTGCTTTGTTTGTCCAGTAAGGCATTGTCGAATTGGTGAAAATCAGGAAGTTATGGAAGCTGAATATGGAGAGCCGGTCAGTTCAAGGAAGGGATTTGTTTTTGTTGCGAAACTTGAGGACCTTCCACAAGGCAAGGGGCGCGTCTTTAAAGTGCAAGGGAAGAGCTTGGCGCTTTTCCGGATTGATGACCGGTGCTTTGCCATCAATGATATCTGTCCTCATCAGGGGGCTTCATTAGGCAAGGGCAGACTCAAGGGTTTTGTGGTGGCTTGTCCATGGCATCATCAGCAGTTTGATATTCGGACAGGGTTTGGGCCTGATGGGGGAGGCTATTGTGTCGTGAATTACGATGTGCACGTAGAAAATGGCCAGGTGTTTGTCTGCCCACAAAAGCGTGATTGGCTGACAGGAAAATAAAGATTTTTCTGTTCATGTCATAAACGTTCTCTAGTCTAAGGAAAAAGTATGAGTACTGATCGCATTGCAATTAAGCCAATTCAGGCGGCACTATCCGAAACCTTTCTTATTCATCTATGGGAAGACCGGACGCGAGGAGAGCAATGGGTTCCCTCTTATGATCCTAAGGCTTTGGCCTTAGTGGAGGATAATTTTCTTCGCACTGTGAGTAATAACGCTGTTGATTCGGGTCGTCGGTCATTTGAGTTTCAGGCCCTTGAAGTTGGAAAGCATCGGGTAGAGTTTAGCAAGCGTATGGCCTGGAAATTTACGGCAGAGGACCGACGGGTGTTTGAAGTAACCGTGCTCGATCGTTCGTAGGATGGATTATGTCTAATATTGGGTACCTCAACGGTCGGTTTGCTCCCCTTGCCGAAATTGCGATTTCACCCGATGATCGGGGCTTTCTTTTTGGCGATGGCATTTATGAAATGGTTCGTGCCTACCATGGGGTGCCAGCCTTTTGGGAAGATCATTGTGCTCGTCTCAATCGAAGTGCAAGGGAGATTCAGCTTTCTTTTAGTATCCAGCCTCAAGATTTTCATCGATTGCTGCTCACGGGCCTTCAGCAGAGCGGGTATGCCGAAGGCAAAATATATATTCAAGTAACCAGAGGGGTTGCTCCACGTGAGCATGGATTTCCTGTAAAGACAGAACCCACCGTTTTTCTTTCCTTTCGGGAGATGAGTGCGCTTCCCCTTGAGTTTATTCGTCAAGGGGTATCAGTCATTACGACCCCCGATATTCGTTGGGATCGATGTGATATTAAAAGCTTGAATCTTCTCCCAAATGTGTTGGCAAAACAGCGGGCACATGAAGCCAAGGCGTTCGAAGCTATTTTTGTGCGAGATGGGTTCGTCAGTGAAGGTGCCACTAGCAATCTTTTTATGGTGAGAGATGGGCAGCTCAAAACCCCGGAACGGAATCATTTCGTCCTGTCTGGTGTCACGCAACAGCAGGTTATTAATGTGGCCCATGAGCAGGGGCAAGAAGTGCAATTTGACAGAATAGCACTTGATGCTCTTTACCAAGCTGATGAGGTTTTTCTTGTGGGGACAACCATCGAGGTCCTTCCCGTTGTGAAAGTAGATGGGAGAAAGATAAATGATGGAGTTCCTGGTCCCTTAACCTGTGAACTGCAAAAACGATTTGCCCATTTAGTCGCCCAGCTGATTCCTTGATTTCTTCAGGGAAGGATTGCCAAAAGCCCGCCTGCTTATTAAAAGGAATAAGATTTTTCTTGAGTCACGCATGGGGTATGAATGCTCTCTCGTTTGAGGGATTCTTTGCTGACCTGTGGGTTAAAGGAAATGTCATAAAATCAATGAGATACCGCTTGGACTTGACAGGCTGTAGAGTTTTGAGTACCTTTTCCGCTCCCCGTTTTTGGGGTGGATGCGTCGATTGCTGGGAATGGAATTACCAATAAGTTGAAGTTGTAAGCGGGTTATTTTATTTAAGGAGGCCGGTCCATGTTTTATGTGAAATGTAGGAATGCCTTAACGTTCCTTTCCATGAGTATGTTTGTGGGAGGAATGAGTGTTTTTCAAGTCGGAACAGTGGTAGCGGAGGAAACTCATCCGCAAGATCACCAGGCCCATGCCCATCAAGTGGGCATGAACTCTCAATCACCAGGATGGGCAGAAAAGCTTAAAGGGCAAACCATTGTGGAAGATGCAATGGAGGGCCGGGCAGAACGTGCTGCGCTCGTTGAGCAACAGCACAATCGGCTTATGCAGCAAATGGAAAAGGAAATGGACCATAAGGGTGCCGAAACCGGGGCATTCAATGGTATGTCCATGATCCATCAATATGGTGGTGGACCGGGTAATGGACTGTTGTCTAGCAATATCGGAGTGGAGCCTGTCTCGATGAAAGGCGGCCTTTGTCCAAAAACGGCTGCCGTCCGAAACTATGATATTTCAGCAATTAACGTAGAAATTACCTTGAATCAATGGCTGGACTACTATCCCGGCTATATGTACACCTTGACCGAAAATATTGACAAGGTTCGTGAAGAAGAAGAAAAAAATCGCGAGGCTCGAGAAAAAGAAGGTCATCATGATCCTGGTGGCGTGAAAAACGGTATCCAAGGCCAATGGATCCAACCTTTAGTCATCCGAGGTAATCAAGGGGACTGTGTCAAAATCACGCTGAACAATAAATTGGAGTTTGGCGAAGAAGTGAGTTTGCATATTAATGGTTCGGATATGGTCATGAGTGAAACTGGGGCTCCTGCCACCACGACCAATCCTGCGACCGTGGCTGAAGAAGGCGGAAGCGTGAGTATGGAATGGTACATTCATCCAGATACCCAAGAGGGTGGGCGTCAGTTTCATACGTTCAGCAATGATCGGGAATTGACAGTCATGGGCATGTTCGGGGTGTTTGTCGTGGAGCCACGCGGGTCCAATTACTATGAACCGTTAGGCACGGGGCCCGCCACCGAGGCCACAAGCGGTTGGCAGGTCATGATCGATAACGGGGACGGTCCGGATTTCCGGGAATTTGTCCTGATTTATCATGAAGTCGGTGACGAAGCCTTTCGTCCCGTCAACAAGCATGGGGATTTCTTGCCCCAACGGGATCCGTTAACGGATGCCTATCGTCCAGGTGCCAGAGCCATTAACTATCGCAGTGAGCCGTTTGGCATCAACAATATGCATGTCCAACATGAATATTTCGGATTTGAAGATGAGTCGATGGCCTATAGTTCCTATACCTTTGGTGATGCCGGGCCAACGATTCCACGAAGTTACTTAGGTGATCCAGCAAAATTCCGGCTTGTGCATGGCGGATCTGAAGTGTTCCATTCCCATCATCCTCATGGTGGGTCCATCCGTTGGCAGCGAAACCCACGGGCCACGCAAATGCCAGTTTGGAATACTGGACAAAATGGGCCTGTGAAGTATCCGGTCATTCGTACCAAATCTGACCGTGTAGATGTGGAAGTCATCGGGCCATCAGAGGCCTTGGATTTAGAAACAGAATGTGGTTCAGGTCTATGCCAATGGTTAGCGGGAGATTTTCTCTTCCATTGCCATGTGGCGCACCATTATGTCGCGGGGATGTGGGGCTACTGGCGGGTGTATAACACCATGCAAGTGCCTGGTGTCCAAAATGACGTGATGGCACCGTTACGCGAGTTGCCTGACCGACTGGGTCGAATTCATAAACCTGTGACTTCTGATCAGTTGATTGGGAAAACCGTCAATTGGTTTGGGAAGAAGTTTAAAATCGTCGGTGAAGGGAAGAGTGATTGGAACTCAGAGCCGGCGGTGGTCAATATCAAGGATTGGGTTGAAATGCAGCTCGTGAACCAGGGGAAACCTGGAAATGCCGATTCTGAGGAAAGCCAACTCAAATCTTATGATGCCACCGTTATGGATTGGGTGTGGCAGGGCAACAAAGCCATGAGTGAACGGGAAGCCACTTTAGGGGAAAATCCAAAATACCATCCTGAGTGGCAGGGATATACCCCTGGTGAACGACGTCAAATTTGGTTTGAGCCTACAACAGGAAAAGTGGCGTGGCCGTGGTTGACGCCGCATTTTGGCAAGCGAGTGCCGTTTTCAAACGATCATAATCCGGCCCCATGGTTGGAAATGATTCGGATGAATGAGGATGGGACGCGATCAGTCGAACCAGCTAAGCCAGGTGAAAATGGTCCTTGGAGCTTGTGCCCGGTTCGAGCCGGGTCACAGGATTACAAAGTGCATTTTATTAAGTTGCCCATTGAATTGTCGGCGGCGCAAGGCAATGAGCCAGCTATTGTCGACCCCAATGGGTTGTTGTACGTCGTGCAGGAAGAAGAAGCGGCCGTTCGAGCCAACAACGACAAGAAGTTCCCCTTGGTGGTCAGAGCCAATGTGTATGATTGTATCGATTGGACGCTAACCAGCGAATGGTTGGATGATGATATCACCAACTTCCAATCCTCGAAGATCAACACGCATTTCCATTTCTTCCAATTTGATAACCAAGCGTCTGACGGCGTGATTTCAGGGTTCTCGTATGAGCAATCCATGCGGCCGTTTACGCAATTTGATAAACCCACCAAAAAAGGGTTGCCGATTCCCATGAACGCCAAGGTCACACAGGCAGGCAAGAAGGGATCCAAGACCCTGCAAGTGACGAATGCCACACAATATCATGTGGGTATTCCGATTTTAATCGGGGCAGATAATGTCAAGGGCCAAGAGGTCCGGCGTATTGTAGCCATTGGAGGTTCAGGTGCTTCTGGACCTCAGGGAGGGGCAGCCACGGAATATATTGTGGCCTCAGGAGATTCCCTCAGTAAAATTGCGAGTTCATTTGGTACGACAACACAAACGTTGAAGGATCTCAATGCAATAGAGAATGCCAATCTCATCGTAGTTGGGCAAAAAATAAAAATTCCCGGTCAAGGAGATTCTTCACCGGAATCTGGTGGAGAAGGACAGACCTTAACCTTTGATCAACCTTTAAAGAATGACCACCCGGTTGGCGATATTCTGACCGTTGAATATGTCCGTCAACGATTCTGGGTAGATTCTGATGTGGGCAGTGTCTTCTGGCATGACCATGCTTTTGGTGGCACCACGTGGCCACACGGTGCCGTGGGAACAATGATTGCGGAACCGTTCAACTCCACCTGGCATGATCCGAAAACCGGCGAACGGATTCGAACCGGACCGGTGGCTGACATTCATGCCGTTGAACGGGTTGGCCATGATGTGGCCGGTAGTTTCCGTGAACTCATGGTGCATATCATGGATACGGTTCCTCATACCGTGAATGTGGTAACCGCAGGGAATCCTCCCGGGCAACCGATTGACGTGGCCTTGGAAGCCGGTCGTACGGTGTCATTTATTATGCCGCCGAACGACAAAATTAAAATGACCCCGATGCCTTTCCTGAATGGGGGTACCCATACGACGGGTGGAGCGTTGAATTTCCGGGCGGAACCATTCGCACAACGATTGGCGAACAACCCGGATCCATCCCAAATGTTCAGCAGTACGGTGCATGGTGACCCCAGCACCGCGATGCTTCGAGCCTATTTGGGTGATGCCATTGTGTTTCGTTTAATTGATGTAACCATGAATGAAAGCAATGTCTTTACGGTTTCAGGTCATACCT
>QJYE01000153.1 GCA_003235785.1 Nitrospirota bacterium | reverse complement strand
CAGGATGCGGCGGATGTCATGCAGTCCGTGTATGAATCTTCCCAAGGACGAGATGGATATGTCAGCTTGGAAGTCTCGCCGGATTTGGCGTTTGATACTCAGGCTACCATTGAGGAAGCGGTCCGTCTTCATGCAGCAGTCGCGCGAAAAAATGTCATGATCAAGGTGCCGGGTACACTTGAGGGCCTGCCGGCCATTGAGGAGCTGTTGTCACGTGGCATCAACATTAATGTCACCCTGTTGTTCAGTGTAGCGAGGTATGAACAGGTGGCTTGGCGCTATATCCGCGGACTTGAGCGATTAGCGACAAATGGTGGGGATGTCGGACAGATTGCGTCGGTGGCGAGCTTTTTCGTGAGCCGGATCGATAGTCTGTGCGATAAGCGGCTGGAAACAAAAATCAAAGAGGAATCGAATGCAGGGCAACGTGGGGTGATGGAAGGGCTTCTTGGAAAAGTCGCTATTGCGAATGCCAAGTTGGCCTATCAAAAATATGAAGAAATTTTTGAAAGCCAGGATTTTCAGGCATTGAAAGCCAAAGGTGCGCGAGTTCAGCGAGTCTTGTGGGCTAGCACGGGTACCAAAAACCCCAACTATCCGGATACCTTGTATGTCGATCAACTCATCGGGCCGGATACCGTCAATACCATGCCCGAAGCCACGTTTGCCGCCTTTCGCGACCATGGCATTGTGAAGAATACGATTCAAGAGGGTTTAGAAGAGGCCAAGGCCACGATGCAACGGTTGGCGGACGTGGGGATCTCCATTGATGAGGTGACCGATACGCTTTTAACTGACGGGGCGAAATTATTTGTCGATGCCTTTGATCAATTAATGGGCGTGATTAGTCGCAAGCGAGCTGAGGTGTTGGGAGCCAAGTTGGATCGTGTCACGTATGCACTTGGTGCCATGCAGAGTTCTGTCGATAAAGCGCTCACTGGCATACAACAGAACAATCTGGTTCGCCGGATTTGGGCGAAGGACCCTACGGTGTGGCATCAAGACCCTGAGGCGCAGAACATTATTCGCCATGCGTTGGGGTGGTTGACGATTCCGCAAGAACAATTGCCCCAGATTGCTCGACTGCAAGCCGTGGCGAAAGACATCAAGGAGGCGGGGTTCAAACATGTCCTGCTCTTAGGGATGGGAGGAAGTAGTTTGTGCCCGGAAGTGTTACGGATGACCTATGGCGTCATTGCTGGCTATCCCGAATTGCATGTGTTGGACAGTACCGTGCCTTCACAGGTTCGATCATTCGAACAGCATGTGGATTTATCAAAAACCCTTTGTATCGTTGCGAGTAAATCCGGGTCGACCACAGAACCTCTCGTGTTCCAAAAATATTTCTTTGAGCGTATGCGTCAGGTAGTCGGTGATAAGGCCGGCCAGCATTTTGTGGCCATTACCGATCCGGGATCATTGCTTGAAGGTGTGGCCACAAGATTGAAATTCAGGCATATCCTGCCAGGTGTTCCCGAAATCGGCGGACGATATTCCGCCCTCTCCAATTTTGGCATCGTGCCTGCTGCGTTGATGGGGTTGAATATTGAGCAGTTCCTGCATCAGACGGAACGCATGCGACATTCCTGCGAGGCATCTGTGTCAGCCCGGGAGAATCCGGGAGTGCGATTGGGCGCCGCATTGGGAACCCTGGCCAAAGCCGGTCGAGACAAACTCACTTTTGTAACATCACCAGCTTTATGGGATCTTGGTGCATGGTTGGAGCAATTGGTAGCAGAAAGCACGGGTAAGGAAGGCAAGGGGATTGTTCCTGTTGAAGGCGAAATGGTGGGTACCCCTGAGGTCTATGGCCAAGATCGAGTCTTTGTCTATATCCGCTATGAACAGGGAATTGATGCGGAGCAAGAGTCCAGGGTCAACGCCTTAGAGCAAGCCGGCCATCCAGTCATTCGAATCGATATGGCTGATTTAATCAATCTCGGGCAAGAATTCTTCTTGTGGGAGATGGCGACGGCGGTGGCTGGAGCCCTATTGGGTATTAATGCCTTCGACCAGCCGAATGTCCAAGAAAGTAAAGACTATACCA
>QJYE01000107.1 GCA_003235785.1 Nitrospirota bacterium | reverse complement strand
GCTGTTGTGGCGAGCTCTCTCGGTTATGGCCGGCAGGTCCGGGTCGGCCTTCGAGCATTGTGGACGGCCCATGGGAATGCCGGAAGCGAGTCAGAGAGATTGCTGCCTGTGGGGGCGATCTGGTGAAAATTTGTGCGAGTCCTGGTGTGATCTCTCCGACAGATCAATTGGAGCACCGTGATTTTACCTTAGAAGAAATGGAAGCCATTTGTGACGAAGCGGCAGGCCGAGGCATGTATGTAGCCGGGCATGCACATAGCCACAGTGGGATCCGGATGGCCATTGAGTCAGGAGTGAAAGATATTCAACATATTTCTTTTATGGATGAAGAATTGGCCGAATTGGCCTATGCCAAAGGCTGTAGGGTCACACCCACTTCGTGGGTAGGACAGCGATTGGCTCAATCCGGCGAATTCAACGAATTTATTTCTGCCAAAGTTCAAGCCGTGTCGGAAAGCCATGCGAAAGCAGTCAAAGTGGCTCACGCCAGTGGGTTGAAACTTTTGGCGGGGACTGATCCGGTTCTACCGGATATGCATGGTCGCAATTATATGGAATTGGTGGCCTTGATTCAGGAAGGGGTGCCACCCCTGGCTGCGTGGTTTGGCGCCACGGGATTGGCTGCTGGGCAGCTTGGCCTTACAGACACGGGAGCGGTGGTTGAGGGTTTCCGTGCCGATCTTCTCGTGTGCCAGGGGGATGTGGTCCAGGATCCGTCTCGTCTGGATCATGGAGCGCTAGTCGAAGTTATTAAAGATGGTTTGGGCTATCGTCATGGATTGCCAGCCATTCCCCAACAAACCTATAGAAAAGCCATGGAGCATGCCCTAGATACCCTCTGACTGTTCCGTGCAACGTTCCAAAAGAAGAATCGTTAGCTCGCCTCATCTGTTTTACGTGTTGGGCCAATATCTTTCTCCGATTCCATCGCCTCTTCCATATCGACCACGAGTTCACCCCTAGGGGAGTAAAACCCTTGCCCATCGATTTGCACGATTCCGTTGCAATTTTCTTGAAAAAATTCCAAGATCCAGCCATTGAAATCGTAGCCCTCGTCAGAGACATCGTTTTTCACCATTTGGGTGGTCGCAATGAAATGAGATTTGTCGATACATTCCATCGCAATCTGCGCCTCGACGTCGTCAAAGGCCGAAAGTCGGTTGGTAAATCCAACTTTTTCCTTTTCGAAGACATCTTGGTAAGTGCCTCGATTGCGTATGCAAAAAAGGCGAATGGGTTTTCGCTCTCGATTGTAGCCTAATGAGATATGGACCCAATCCCAATCCTCTAAGGCTTCCTTTTCAATTTTCGGAATCAGGGGAATTTGATTTTTGGATTTAAGAAAATCCAAGAGGAGGCGTAAAGGCGGGCTGTCTTCACGTGCACAAAACACCCGTGAATAGGTCAATTCTTCTTTTTCTTCAGTCTCCGATTGTTGCGGAGAGGGGATAACCGGTAATTCTTTTCCCATAATCAATGCCTCATTTCTCTCGTGAACGCACAATGAATAGGATGATCGTGTTCAATTCTTCTTGCCGGTCTACTTTACCCTGGAAAAAGCTGGGGCAGCAAGGCAAGCTATCTTCTCTCTCGTGCGCTAAACGAAGATTCCTCGCGCTGGGCTTGTTTTTTGGTTGACAGTATTTACGTCATTCGGTAGACTCTGCCGCCGTTGTTATAAGAGGAACGCATGTTCCTGTGGCACCTTGCGAGAAGGTCCAACTAGGCATCCCTTCCGTGGAAATTCTAGAACAACCTAATGGTGTTAGTTACTAATCATTCAATGTGAGGAGGAGGTCCGTATGGGAAAAGCCATGACGAAATCGCAGATCGCTGATCATTTGGCTAAGAAGGCGGATGTTACCAAGAAAATCGCCACGCAGATTTTGGATGATTTTGCTACCTTGGCTTACAAGGAAGCGAAGAACGCGTTTGTCGTCCCGGGAATCGGGAAGCTTGTGCTCGCGCATCGCAAAGCCAGAATGGGTCGAAACCCCCAAACGGGCGCAGCCATCAAGATTCCTGCCAAAAAAGTCGTGAAGTTCAGAGT
>QJYE01000152.1 GCA_003235785.1 Nitrospirota bacterium | reverse complement strand
GCTCAATAAGTCTGACCTAAAGGACGTGTTTTGAGTCTGATGGATTGGAATGGCTTTTATTGATCATGGATAGGATTGATCTGAATATGTTGAATCACTTGATGGAAAAAGTTTTGGTGGCTTTCATATTGATGGTGGGAAGCGTTCTAGGGATGGCCCTTGAGGTGTTGGCCCAAGAAGTGCCTTCCTTAACGTTGCAGCTCCAGAAAAGCCCGGCACCAGGGACCCTGTTGGATGTCCATTTTTATGATACCGAGCATGGTTGGATTGTCGGGGCGGGTGGCGTCATGTTGCACACCAAAGATGGCGGGGGGACTTGGGAGAAAGCTCCACGCCGAACGACGGTGTTACTAACAGCCGTCACGTTTGCTGATAGCCAACATGGGTGGATCCTGGGGCAAAATGGGACGATTCTTCATACCGCGAACAGTGGTGTCCAATGGATGCCGCAGGTCAGTGGGACGAATGGGATGTTATATGGCGCATTTTTCCTTTCTCCTGAGCATGGGTGGATTGTTGGTTCACGCGGGGTGATCTTGGTGACGACCGATGGTGGGGAAACCTGGTCTGATCAAGTGAGCAGCACGAATGCTGATTTATTTGGGATTCATTTTCTCGATGCAAAAACGGGATGGGTCGTTGGCGCCCTTGGAACAATTTTAGTCACGCGTGATGGTGGGGCATCCTGGAGCCCGCAGCTGGCGAATAGTTCCACGACATTTTTTGATATTGCCTTTACGGATTCTGTTTCAGGTTGGGCGGTGGGCACTCAAGGGACGATTTTCCAAACGTTGAATGCCGGGGAGACTTGGGTGGACCGGGCAAGAGCTTGCGGGAGTCCCTGTATCAAGCCAGCGGATCTCGTGAATATTCAATTTTCTACGCCGTTGCGCGGTCGTATTATTGGAGAACGTGGCACGATTCTCATAACAGACGATGCGGGGTTTACCTGGAGCGAAATTGAACCCCTCAATACTGAAACGTTATATGGATTGTCTCTTCCTGATTCGACGCAAGGTTTTGCCGTGGGTGACCATGGGACTATCCTTCATTTTCTTTCCCCACCTGTCGGTTCGTAGTGTGATTCTGCCGTCAGAGTTCTACCCCCTCTTCAGCCTGAAAGCGCGCTTGAAGTAGGGCTACGGCCGCAAGGCTTGCCGTCTCTGCACGTAATATTTCTTTCCCAAATGACGCGAACCGGTAACCGGCTGTTTGTGCGGCGTCTAATTCTCTTGGCGACCATCCCCCTTCTGGACCAATCATCACTGTCAACACTGTTGATGATTCTTCTGATACACAAGGAATGGTGAGTAATGATTGGGCTCCTGTTCGTTCCGCCATGACTATGGGAGGGGAGGGGTGAGGGGTTTCAATAAATTGTTGAAACGTGTGCATTGGTAAAATAGTCGGCAATGTCCAACGTTCACTTTGTTGCGCGGCTTCGAGAGCAATTCGCATCCACCGTGCTCGATGAGTTTCTTCTTGCTTTGGGGATAGTTGGAGAATGACACGCTCTGTTAGGAGAGGACGGATCGCTGTAATCCCGAGTTCTGTGGCCTTTTGAATAACCCAGCCCATTTTCTCGCCCTTGAGAATGGCGGGGGCCAATATAATGGGAGGGCCGGTTTGGCTGGGAGAGTTTTCAATACGTTGAATGCTGGCTTGCAGGTTCTGTTTGGTAATCTGAACAACGGTCGTGTGGTAACGATGTCCCTGGTCATCATTGAAGAGAAGGAAATCCCCAGGTTTTGTGCGCAAACTTTTTGAGAGATGAGTGAGGAGGGGATCAAGGATCGTCACCAGTCCATCCACCACGTCGTGAGAATGGATGAAGAAGACAGGCATCTGGATTGAACTGCTGAGGAGAGTAAGCCCTAAAAGCCGTGGCTTAGTCGAACAAGTTTTTTACTTTGTCGAAGAGGCCTTCGCCTGGTGGCCTGAGGATTGAGATCCCGGAGTCTACCGACAGTCTCATCATCAACCTTACTTGGGATGGCGACAAACCGTACACAACGCGCAATGGCAAGAGAGTGCGCTAAATTCACACGAAAGCGCTGT
>QJYE01000329.1 GCA_003235785.1 Nitrospirota bacterium | reverse complement strand
GAAAGCCGTAGTGAATGCAAGTTTGCTTCTGACAATGATCGTGTTTAACCAGACTGCCTACGCGGATGGCTTCTCTTATTTCGATTTTAACGACGTGCCGGTTAGCAAGAAAAAGAAAACCGACAGTGCCGCCCAGATTGAATCATACCTGGAAGCTATTTATGGAGCCGACGTCACGGTCGGACCGAGCGTCAGAGCAACAAATAATTTGAAACGAAATTTGGCGCGTGGCGTGCACTTGGGGAATTCCGACACGAATCCGCTCGGAATTTTGGGACCAACTGCTGTATTTCCGGATACTTTCTTGATGAGCGGCAAAGGCAAGAATCCCGGGATCGTCATAACATTTGGAGAGGCTCCGATTCATTCTTTCGCTGTCGATTGGCAGCTCTTCAGAAAGGCGCGTGGCCTGACGATCAAGGCGGACGGCAAGATTATCTTCGAGCAAGCTCTTTCCAAAGCAGAAGGTAAAATGGGAATGCTCGGACATCAAGAGGCCTACTTCTTTGACGATCCCGTTCATACTTTGGAGTTTATCGGCTGGAAGAAATCAAAATTTGGGATCGATAATCTGGTTGTCAATATTCCTCTTGGGGGCAACGACGATCCGGGTAATGAGCCAGGTAATACTTTGCCTGACCCTGTCCCAAGGGGTTTTGATTCGCCGGGGCCGGTGGTCCTCGAGACCCCTGGGGGTCCCATCGCAACTATTCCTGAGCCCGCAACATTTCTTCTTCTCGGCATTGGGCTTCTCCTCATAGTCGCCTGCAAACGTTTGACTCGACGAGCGCAAGCGCCTCGCGTTAAGCGCCATGGCGTTAGGGAAAAGTCAACGAAAGGAGCATGACCCCAGAATCGATTTTCACTACGGAGTTTGTGGACGTGACTTGGGCATAACAGGCGATTTCACCAGCAGTTCAAACAACGGGAACAAGACCAAAGTTCAAATTTGCTTATCGTTGATAATGTGTATAATTTCTCCCTCGCAGAGCCGTAACCCTCGGCCAACCTCCCATACCCAAACCCATTTTAAGAGCATCATTTCAATGGCGGCCCCTAGTCCGCCTTGCTGACAGGAACACAATCACCATACGCACGAAGCTATGGGCGTAAACCGGGCGCTCGCGCCTTACAGGAACCAATGAACAATGGAGTGAAGCCGATTAATTGAATCGATCTGAACGCCGGGCCGACCAAAAAAAGCCTTCATCCGCCACCAACTTACAATTATTGCCGCGATTCACGAAATTGTCCACAAGACCCTTTTCTCACGGCCAACTGGATGCAAGCCGGATGTGAACAAAACCACTTGTTTCACAACGGCTTATATCATCCGAAGCTAGACGTAGGCAGTTGGCATAAATTTGGCGTTCATCGTGCGTCAATCCAATGGGAATGACGTGTAATTTCTTTACCCCTGCCCAGGCTGTGCTTCGGCTGATTATTTTCTAGGGCAAATTCGCACCGTGAGAGGCATTCAATTATCATGCAGAGATGCATTCATGCCAGATGCTACTTGACCGCAAGAGCGTCCATTTCCCCGCTCCGTTGGGGAAGCATCAACCATACTTTGCAATTCCTCCAAGTGTGTGAGATCCACAAGCGCTTTCTTGCTTCAGCCGACGACTTCTCTTTTGGAATTACGGAACGAGAGAAATACTTACCACATACACAGCCACGCAGGTCCTTGCGCATGTCAGAGCAAGCACGATCAATGATTCCCCACAACTAATGGAACCCCCAAATGCCAAGTGAAGCGACTCATTAGGAGATAACTATGGACAACATGCTTGTTTGGATGCTTATTTTTGCAGGTGCAACAATTGGGTTGTTAGCGGTTTTCCTGATTGCCTCAGAACGAGAGCTTAGAATCAAGCGCCGAGAAATCGAAACTCTGGCGAACCAATCTCCCGACTCCACGAACAGCACTCTGCCGGATGAAATCAACTTTGAGCAGCAGGCCGATGTCAATGCAATCCGCAAGCTGGAAACTGAAAACAAACAACTGCGCGAGGAAATTGAGACCTTTAACACGAAGTTAGATGAAAGTGAGAACCGGGTCCGAGAGTT
>QJYE01000290.1 GCA_003235785.1 Nitrospirota bacterium | reverse complement strand
TCCAAAATGAGTGGGGCTTCTTCTTTGGCTCGAAGGGCGGCGTTGATTCCCGCCATCATCCCTTGGGCGGCGGCTTCTTCATACCCCGATGTGCCATTGATCTGACCAGCGTGAAATAACCCCCTCACAAGCTTGGTTTCTAAGGTTTCATGGAGCTGCCGAGGAGGGAAGTAATCATATTCCACTGCATAGCCCGGTCTCAGAAAGACGGCGTGCTCCAGCCCAGGAATAGTCTTGACAAAGGCTTGTTGGACATCAATCGGTAGGCTGGTAGAAATGCCATTGGGATAATACGATCGTCCTCCAAGCACTTCTGGTTCCATAAAAATTTGATGGCTGTTTTTGTCGGCAAATCTCACCACTTTGTCTTCAATGGACGGGCAGTAGCGCGGCCCGGTGGATTCAATCACCCCACAATACATGGGCGAGCGATCCAGATTGTTTTTAATGATGTCATGGGCCTGTTCATTGGTAAAGGTAATATGACAGTCAACTTGTTGATTGGAAATGTGTTGAGTTTTGAAGGAAAAGGGGCGAGGCACGGGGTCCCCGGGCTGAGGAGCCATCACGTCAAAATTAATGGTGTCTCGATCCAGGCGGGGGGGCGTACCTGTTTTTAACCGTCCGATTTCAAAACCAAAATCCAACATGCAATCCGATAGATGTTCTGCGGACGTTTCCCCGGCCCGGCCTCCGGGAAGATGCGTCAGACCAATGTGCATGAGTCCTTTAAGGAAGGTTCCCGACGTAAGCACGACGGCTCGTGTTGCTATGGATTCGCCGGTACTCGTCCGTACGCCCGTGACCGCTCCGTTATTCGTCAAAATCCGGTCTACGGTGCCTGCCTCAATGGTTAAATTTTCTTGTTTCGCCAACGTCTCCTGCATACTTGTGGCATACAGTTCTTTGTCACATTGCACTCTCGTGGCTCGAACAGCTGGGCCCTTCCTTGTATTGAGTATCCGGAATTGAATGCCGGCCTTATCGGTGTTCACGCCCATCTCTCCACCAAGGGCATCAATTTCTTTAACCAAATGGCCTTTCCCAATGCCTCCCACTGCGGGGTTGCAGGGCATTTGGGCAATCTTTTGCGGATCGATGGTTAACAAGATCACCTGACAGCCCATCCGAGCTGCTGCCAGAGCCGCTTCGCAGCCCGCATGGCCTCCACCAACAATGACAATGGCACATTCTTTCATCAGATCGGCCTACTATTCGTGGTTCATCAAAAATCGGTTCATGACAGCGCCCATTCATTTCCCAATACAAAACTCTCGAAAGATCTGATCCAAAATATCTTCGTTGGTGACGATTCCTACAATTTCCCCTAGGGCCTGTAAGACCATTCGGAGTTCCAAGGCCACACATTCGGCAGATTGTGTATCATCAATCGCCGTGAGTGCATTATGCAAGGCCTCGGCAGCTTGCTGAAGCAGAACTTTATGCCTCAAACGAGAGACTAACACGGAATCGCCTGCTTCCTGCCGGTGTCCCAGGGCTAATTTTTTGAGACTTCGTTTGACCTGATCAATGCCCTCCCCCGTCACCGCGGAGGCTTGGACATAGGCCGTTTCATGATCATCCGGTGAGTCATTCTCCTTCACAATGGCTTGGAAATCATCTAAGGAAAACCGTGGAGGAAGATCATGTTTATTGAGAATCATGACACGCGGTTGGTGGTTATAGCATGTGATGAACCTCAGGTCTTGTTCCATCAGTGGCTGGCTTTGGTCAAATGTCATAATCAAGACATCTGCTTGTTTGATGACTCCTTCCGCCCTCGTCATGCCTTCTTGCTCTAATTCGTCGGTCGTCTCTCGTAATCCGGCAGTATCGAACAGGCGAATCATGACCCCATCGACCATGACTGATTCTTCCAGCACATCACGAGTGGTGCCAGGAATTTTTGAAACAATGGCCCGATCAACATCTAGAATGGCATTCAAGAGGCTGGATTTACCCACATTGGGTCGGCCAAGAATGACGGTTCGAATGCCTTCACGAATAATCCGGCCTTCTTGCGCTGACCCGATCAATTTTTCAATGGCTCCGACCATCTTCCTGACTTTCTCTC
>QJYE01000090.1 GCA_003235785.1 Nitrospirota bacterium | reverse complement strand
TTTAGACGAAGCCGTTCGTCAGGTGGCACATGAATTACATGGTAGTTATGCCATTGCCGTCATGTCTCTGACTGAACCAGGACGGATTGTGGTCAGCCGTTCAGGATGTCCTCTGGTCATTGGCTTGAATGGAACCGGCGCATTTTTAGCGTCTGATGTGACTCCTTTGTTGGCACATACCCGGGAAGTGGTGTTTTTAGAAGATGGGGATGTGGGCATTTTGCAGGAATCTGAGATCACCGTCTTTGATCCCGATGGAAAGCCAAAGACCGTTCAAGCTGAAACCATTCATTGGGATGCGGAAGCCGCAGAAAAAGGCGGATATCCAGATTTCATGATGAAGGAAATTCATGAACAGCCACAAGTCATTATGGATACCCTCCGTGGTCGATTCCATTACGAATCGGGAGAAGCCGACCTTCCTGATTTGGCCATGACCAAAGAAGAGCTCTTAGACGCACGACGATTTTGGATGGTCGCCTGTGGGACATCCTGGCATGCCGGATTGGTGGGAAAATATCTTTTCGAAGAAATTGTTCGTCGACCGATTCAAGTTGATATTGGATCGGAATTCCGGTATCGCGAACCTATGATTCAACCGAATGATGTGTTTATTGCCATTTCGCAATCCGGGGAAACGGCCGATACCTTGGCTGCCGCCAGAGAAGCGAAACGGCGGGGGGCGCGGATACTTGCCATCGTCAATGCAGTGGGGAGCACATTAGCCCGTGAAGCTGACGGGGTTATTTATACGCGTTGTGGGCCGGAGATTAGCGTCGCCTCAACCAAAGCCTTTACTGGACAAATCATTGCCTTGTACCTATTAGTTTTACACGTTGGGCGGGTTCGAGAAGTGTTGAGTCCGGAAGAAGGACGGTGGTGGCTGGATCATTTTCTCATGCTTCCTGGACATGTCGAACATATTCTCAAGCAAGAGAGCGCCATTGAAGCTATTGCCAAAGAGTACGCTCAAAAACGAAATTTTTTGTACTTAGGGCGTGGGGTCAATTATCCCATTGCGTTAGAGGGAGCCCTAAAACTGAAAGAGATTTCCTATATTCATGCGGAGGGGTATGCCGCAGGGGAAATGAAGCACGGGCCTATTGCGTTAATTGATAGCGAAATGCCGGTGGTCGTGCTGTCGCCCAAAGATCGGCTGTATGAAAAATCGGTCAGTAACCTCATGGAAGTTCGGGCGAGAAATGCTCCGGTCATCGCCTTTGTCACAGAAGGGGATCATGCCTTGGATCACGTGGCTAATCATGTGTTTTCGATCCCGGATGTGCATCCTCTGCTGACGCCCATTCTCTTTACCGTTGGCTTACAGCTCTTAGCCTATCATATTGCTGTTCAGCGTGGTTTAGATGTCGATCGTCCTAGAAATCTGGCCAAAAGTGTGACTGTGGAATAGGCCTGTTGGATCGGTCGAACAGCCTTCTGTCTTTTCTCAGGTATCTTGTGAAAAAAGCTTGACGTTTCCCTTCACTTCCGTAAACTCATTTCATGACACAGACGATGTTGGTGACTGGAGGCGCGGGTTTTATTGGCGCCAATTTTGTCCGTATGGCGTTAGCCCAGACCGACGCACGGATTGTCGTGGTGGATAAACTCACTTACGCCGGTCACCGGGAAAATCTTGAAGACCTCTGGCACGATTCCCGACTAGAATTTGTCGAGGCTGATATTGCTGATGAAACGGCGATGGGCAAAGTTGTCGGGGCGTCTCATCCTCGATGGGTCGTGAACTTTGCCGCAGAATCGCATGTGGACCGTTCAATCGATAACCCCTATCCATTTATTCATACGAATGTCACGGGGACATTGGTGCTCCTCGATACCG
Source organism: Nitrospirota bacterium (assembly GCA_003235785.1). GTDB lineage: Bacteria > Nitrospirota > Nitrospiria > Nitrospirales > UBA8639 > Nitrospira_E. The sequence continues at coordinate 234 of QJYE01000090.1, read as the reverse complement.
TCCGGCGTATGCTGAAACAGGCTGACGCAGATCAACAACAGTATTTTCGATTTCTGCATGTCTCAACCGATGAAGTCTACGGGACGTTGGGCACCACCGGGTTATTTACTGAAGAGACGCCCTATGCACCCAATTCTCCCTATGCAGCGTCGAAGGCCAGTGCGGATCATTTGGTCAGGGCCTATTTTCATACCTATGGGGTTCCGACGATCATTACCAATTGTTCCAATAATT
>QJYE01000215.1 GCA_003235785.1 Nitrospirota bacterium | reverse complement strand
CACAAAAACTCCTTTGTATATTCGTCGCGAGCGCCCTGTCCATGAGTCCTATACCCCCGGCACAAGCATCAGAATCCGATTTTTCCAAGACCATCACCTTAGAAAAAACAGTCCAATTTGAAGACGCCCAAGGGGAAGAGGTGTTGATAGATCCCGGGAACTATGAGGTGACGGCCGGGAAAGGGACCTTGCACCTGTCCACCCCCGGATCAACCACATCCATCACCATTGAAGCAGACGAGACCTTACATAAAGCCGACATCTCCATGCCCGTCGCCGATTCCATTCCTGGTCAAGGACCATTGGCTGATACCCATATCGTGATCCTCTTTTTTCCCAATGGGCATGCGCTTCAAGCCATCGGAACCTATCCGGGTATTCAAAGTCGCGGGATTCCTGAAGATATAGACCTCTCAGGGAGCCCCACCACCATCACCTTTGAGAAAACCGTCCACTTTATTGCCCCGGATGGCAGTCCAGTGATGGCCACACCTGGCAGTTACACCGCTGAAGCGGCAGAAGACTGGATCCGCTTAATCCCTGGGGAAGAACGTGAAAACGCCTTGCTGATAGAGGCCCAGAAAGGGACGAATGACACAAAGATCGACGAGTTGATCGCATTGTCCCTCCCAGGCAGCAAGGAAAACGAATTGGACCTCCACTTTGTGATGCTCCTATTACCAACCGGACACACGCTCGAAGCCACAGGCTCTTATAGTGGCATTCAACCTCGCGGATTTAGCTTTAAAAAGACATTCAACCAGGCCAAGAGGGCGGCGGGCAGCGCCTATAAAGGAGCAAGCGGTACGGTCAGTCAGGTAGGGAAGGGTGTCGGCCAAGCAGCCCAACAAGTAGGAAAGGGCGTGAGCCAAGCAGCCTTGGTCGCAAAAAATGCCGCTGAAAATTCCGCCCGAGTGGCCGCAGCCAAGGCGGAACAGGTCGCCAAGGAGGTTGCGCGGTTTGCCGCCAGTCAAGGCTGTAAGGTGCTGGTTGGAACAATAAAAGCGGGGAATAAAATTCTTCCGTTCATGCTCAAACCCCTTGAGATCCTCAAACAAGGATTCTCCGAAGTGTCCCAAAAACTTAAAACCGATTCCGTTTTCCGTAATGGCATTGAGAAAACAACTGAAGCTGCGTTCAAACAATATAAATCTGTCCTTCCAGAGGTTCAACGAATTGCCGATTTCTTTAAGAACCCCAAGAACAAAAGGTCGATCGACGACCTGTTTAGCGCCAGCAACATCTGCAGCGGCTCACCTGGCGTCATGGATCAGCAACTCAAGCAATTAGGGTTGGTCCCGAATTTTGCCTCCGTGCAGTCTGCAGCACCGGTCCAAGTAAAACCCCAAGTGCTGCCCCAAATCACCGTGGCGATGGTGCCGGGGGTTTACCGACACGAGCCGATGCAAAACGATTGGCATATGGGCTCGATCGTGCCGGATGGCGACCGCCTACGCTGGACGAACAAGGCCGGAGCCAGTTGGGGCTTGACCCCGGATCTCGCCAACCAACGACTCCTCACAGGGCCTGATAATCCTTACTATGCCCAGGGCTTGCGGGAGTTCAAACTTGTCATCAGTAATGGACAGATTACCGGCTTCCAGTTCGCGGGGGGGACTTATACCCGCGAAACCGGACAGGCCCCAACACAAACCGCCATTCGCAGTCGCGGCGTTCCCCTCCTATGCAATCATTGCTTCATGAGCTATGAGATTGGGGCAAGTATTATTGTTGTGGGTGGCATTCAGCCCGTGTTCGTTTATGCCACCAACTATGAAGGCCAACATCGTTGGTACTTCTCGTTTGGTGTGGGGGCAGGCGCTGATGTGGGTTTGGGAGGCACAATCATGATTCACCCACCGGTCCAAAAACTTGACGCCTTTGAAGGCCGATCCTGGGGTGGAGCTGCCAACTACTGGGCAGGAGGGGCCGTGTCTCTGACTGATGATTTTAAATTTGATGGCGTTGGTATTTCGCTAGGTGTCAGAGGCGGCGGTTCGCTTGCCCATTCATGGGCGTGGGGGTTGTAAAATCACTATCCCGGCCAGCATCTTTGCACTTCGGCCGGGCTCTGTTTAAACA
>QJYE01000409.1 GCA_003235785.1 Nitrospirota bacterium | reverse complement strand
TGGATCAGGATGGCAACAAACGGGGCCGCGGCTGCCGGGCCGAAATCCAGTATCACCAAACACCAGGCCCTAGCTCCCTGACCATCACCCAATGGGGTGTTCGATGCCTTATTCTTCACTGGCGAAGCCGAGGGACGAGAAATGATGAAAGTCCTTGAAGACGTCACTTACTTTGGTCCCAATGCCGAAATCATGCCAGTCTTTGACAGAGGATTGTATCCAGAAGGTTTCAGATCCTTTACTGATTGTTCCTCACCAACTATGATTCACCGACGTCCGTCTAGGCAGATTGCTTGCGCTGGTTAACAGACTATGAATCCATCATCACGCTTTGAGATTCCCGGAACAGATTCGAAACTGATTGTCGGGGACCGTCTCTCAGGTCAAAACCGGCAACTGTTATTTATCACCGGATTTCTTTCCAAACGGTGGGGCAACAAAAGTAAGGCGCTGGCTGAATTGTGTCGAAAACAGCAATGGGGATTTTGCTGTTTTGATTTTCGTGGGAATGGAGATTCCGAAGGGCTCTTTGCCGACTATACCCTGTGTGATTGGCTGGAGGATGCAAAACGTGTGCTTCAGATGATTGTCGATGGGCCTCCGGTGACCATTGTTGGGTCATCCTTAGGCGGATGGCTGGCGTGGATTCTCGGGCAAGAATTCCCACAGGTGCGAAAACTGGTCCTCTTAGCTCCAGCCTTTAACATGATGGCCAAACGTGCGCAGGACATACCGGCTCTCCGACGAGAAGAATGGGAACGGACCGGATGGATGCCCTGGGCTGATGATGCCCTGCACCGCGACTTTCCCCTCTCCTGGAAATGGGTAGAGGACAGTCACACCTTCTGGGACCAACGCTTTGATTCACTCCGTCCGGTGCCCACTACGATTTTACATGGGCTGCAAGATGGGGTGATTCTCCCACAAGGCAGCTGGGATTTTACGGATGACTTGTTGAAGCACGATCCGCACTATCCGATTGAACTCCTGTTGAAGACCGGCGATCATCGATTCAGTACGCCTTCCAATCTGACGACTTTTTTGGAATTAGCTGCAAAAGACCTGTAGCCCCCGCCCCTCTCGATGACCCTACAAACGGCAGTTAGGCATCCGGCGCCCGGGTTCAGGAGTCCATCTTGCCGGTTTGTACCTCACCCCAACCTTCTCCCTCGGGACGAGGGAGTTTTGAATTGTCTTAGTTGAAAGTAAAAAAACTTTATTGGGTCGCCAGATTCCATGCTCAGAACATACTAAACATGGAAGCCGCCATTGAAATGCTCTCATTTCCGTAGAGCACCAGAGCCACGCGGCCCTTGCCTGCCAATATGACTCTTTACGCGCCGACAACCTTTTTACTTTGCTTGACAAACTCCTCGACCGTTTCCTTCGCATCTTCGGTCCATTCCTCCATCCGTTCGCTGGCATCAAGCGCCATGTCGTGAAGTTGCCGTCGCGTGCGACTTCCTGATTGTGGAGCCAGGAGCAGCCCGCACACAAATCCGAATGTCGAGGCCGATAGCAAGGCCACCACACCCACGGCAATACGTTTAGGCGTAAATAGGGTTTTGTCTTCCATGGTATTCATATCCTTTCTCCTGCACGATTAATAAGATCACGACATAAGAAAACCCACGTTAATTGCCTTGCTCGGCTCAACGTTGTTGGCATGTAATAAATTGCTGGTCACCGGTCTTCCTCTCCATTGTTTGTTCTTCCATTGCGGGCCTTTCAATACATTAAAATATAGCAATCAACATGCCATAGATTTTCTTCACGAATAGAAGAAAAGCTCCATCAAAACCCCAAAAATCAAGGATTGCTTTACAAGTTACCCATTTCCTCCTAGACAGCTTGTCCTCGCGAATGACAATTTGTCTTTTTCCGATGCTCATCAGCTTCTCACCCGGAAAAGAACGGTGCAGATTACAAGGGAAAATGTGGGAAAATACTACTCGCCATGTGAGCCATAGAGAACTCCCGCTTCAGGCTCATGAATTTTTCCGAGGAATGTATCTTGCTTAAGAATAGCATGCCTGGAATTGTGAACGAGTACCACCTATAACCAAAAAACAGCAGTTAGATCACGAAAGTCTGCACAGCTTTTCGCGCCCAATTGCCGTTTCTAGGTTTAACCGTCAGTCGAGTGAGGATGAAGGAGAACCGCTATGAAAACTATTCTTATCGTTGATGACCAACCAGAACTGCGATCGTTGTTGCGATTCATATTGGAAGAGGAGGGCTTTGAATGCCTTGAAGCCAGTGATGGGTGGATGGCCGTCAAGATGTTAACCGATCATGCCTCCATCAATTTGGTGGTCACCGACTTTCGAATGCCTCGCATGCATGGCCTCCAACTGCTGGCACAGTTAATGGCTCATGCGGTTTTCAAAAATATTCCGAAAATCTTTATTACCGCAGAGAATTCCGTAGAACTCCGTCACAAAGCCTTTCAGGCTGGCGCTAACATGGTGCTGTTTAAACCCTTGGATGTCATGGCCCTACGTGCCTGCGTGCATCGCCTTTTAGCACCAAGGCAGGCCGCGTAAGCCTTTCCTCTTCTTCTGCTGTTCACTGGCCCATCCGTTCCCCCATGTGCTTGTGGTTATTCAATGCCCTCCTCCTGCGACGGACTCCGGGTAAACGGGGTCCATCCAAGGAAAATGATCACACGACATTCGTCTATGTATGGACATTGTGCTTCGAAAGACGCCGCCAGAAACGATTCTGTTCAAAAATGAGGAGAAGAAAGGGTTGGGGTGAGGGAGAATGCTCAACGAATCGGTCGCCCACCATAACAATAGAAAATGATTCGATACTGTAAGGAGAGATGCCTAGGCAAGAAGACCAGAGCCTCCCATCACGCCACAGAAAGGGTGAGGGAGGAGAACGTTACAGCAACCCGTATTCTTTGAGTTTGCGTTGGATCGTTTTGCGATGAACGCCCAGCACTTCAGCTGCCTGTGCTTCATCGCCCTTATACGCATCCAGCACACGAAGAATATGTTCTCGTTCCAGTTGCTCTAAGGTTTTCCACCCATTCGTCGTGGGCTTGCTCGTGCTATGCGTGCTAATTGTTTCCGGCAGATCTTGAGGCATAATCGTCGACTGCCCGGTCAGAACAATGGCATGTTCAATCGTATGTTCCAGCTCACGCACATTACCTGGCCAATTGTATTGCATAATTAACGCCATAGCTTGCGAACTGATACCGGTCACATGCTTTGAGGCAGTCTTGCCATGCTTTTCAAGGAAAAAATCCACTAAGACGGGAATATCCTGGAGACGATCCCGAAGAGGAGGCAAGGAAATGGTGACCACATTCAGCCGATAATACAGATCTTCACGAAACTTTCCTTCTTTTACTAAATTCTTCAAATTCTTGTTCGTCGCGGCGACGATCCGGGCGTTGACGGGAATGGAGTCGACGCCGCCCACATAGCGAATTTCATGCTCTTGCAAGACGCGAAGGAGCTTGCTTTGCAACGTCGAAGAAATATCCCCGATTTCATCTAAAAAACACGTCCCATGTTGGGCGGATTCCATTAATCCCTTTTTCCGTGATATCGCACCGGTAAAAGCCCCACGCTCATGGCCAAACAACTCACTTTCCAGGATGGTCTCGGCAAGGGTTCCACAGTCCACCGCCACAAAGGGGCCGTCCTTGCGTAGACTATTCGCGTGGATAGCCCTTGCGATCAGCTCTTTTCCTGTTCCACTTTCCCCTTGGATTAACACCGTGGAATCCGTCGGAGCAACACGGGCAATCAACTTGTACACCGCCACCAAGGCCGGGCTTTTCCCTTGAATAAGGTTTAGAGGATTGGATGGAGCCACCCGATCGCGAAGCGTGCGGTTCTCCTCAAGCATGCGCTTATGCTCCAACGCGTGACGAACCACGGTTCGAATCTCATCCAACACAAAAGGCTTACTGAGATAATCAAACGCACCGGCTTTGATGCCCTCGACGGCGGTACTTAACGACCCATAAGCGGTTAAGAGAATGACTTGCGTGGCTGGTTGGTGCTGGTGAATGGCCATCAACAGTTGAATGCCGTTCATCCCCGGCATCTGGATGTCACTCAAGACCACATCCGGATGTTGTCCGATCACCAAATCCAATGCGGCCTGGCCTTCATGGGCCACTTGAACGTCATACCCCTCCTTTTCCATGATTTCACGGAGTAGGGCACACGTCTCGATTTCATCATCAACAATTAATACGCAAGCGTTGGTCTTCACGTTTTCTCATTCCAGGCTGGAAGCCACAAAAAGAAGGTCGTCCCTTTTCCTTCCTTGCTCTCCACAGAGAGCTTACCATGATGTTGCTGGACGATTTCTGACGCAATGGCTAAACCCAGCCCTGTGCCTTCCCCAATGTCTTTAGTGGTGAAAAATGCCTGAAAGACCGATTCCAGACAATCGGATGGAATGCCGGTCCCCGTATCGTGAATTTCTATACAAATTCCTGCTTCATTGACGACCGCCCCCTGACTCTCCTGAGGCCAGGCACTGACCGTCAGTTGTCCTCCATGGGGCATCGCGTCAATGGCATTATCAATGAGATTGTTGAAGGCATCCTGCAGTTGTAAGCAATCCGCGCAGGCAAGGGGCAATGATGCATCATACTGCGTACTTAACTGAATAGATTGTTTGTCAAAAATGGGAAGAAACAGTTGCAGGGCTTGATCAAGACATTGAGGAATGGAAACCGGCTCCAGGGACAACGTGGGGGTCCTGGCAAAATTCAATAAATCTTGCATGACCGTATTCAGCCGATGCGTTTGTCGAAAAATTATCTGAATCCTTTGATTCACCTCAGAGGAAAGCGCTGGATCTTCCAATAAGAGTTGAAGATGTCCTGAGATGGCGGTTAACGGCGTCCCGATTTTGTGAGCAATGGTCGCCACGAGTTTTCCCAGGACCGCCAACCGCTGTTGCCGCAGCAACTCCCGCTGATCCACCACAAGCCGCTCGTTGGCGAGGACCAGCTCCTCATTGCGTTGCTTCAGGTCTTGCGTAGTGGCCGGCATGCCATCGTCTAGAGACCGTTTAATCATGCCATGACTCCAGAATAACCCTTTATCCGCCATTCACGATTTCTCATGATTTTCTCAGACCACCAGATGCAGCATTCCTCTTCATAGGCCATAGCTCGCATTTTACGGATGAAGGGAACTGGCGAGCAAGCACACAGGTCCCACCCTCTTCATTCGTTCGATGGCAAACCCTAGCTCACTCTTAGAACCCGCGCAAAACGTCTTTCTCTGATCAACACGTTGTTATGCTGGCGTTGGGGCGTATTCAGGGTGAGGACGTTTCTTCCGGTCTTTGGCTGCCAGCTGTTTCACCAGATCATCATAACAAGTAGGACACAACTCATGTTGTGTGATGGCTTCATACGTCGACTGTAATGAATGTCGCCCACATGACTCGCACCTATTCAGCATAGTCCCCCCCATTTCAATCATGAATGCTTGGCCATCCCATGGCCAACCTCTCGAACGCTCACAATGCAAAGGGAATACCTATCACCCCGTCTAAAATTTTTTGCCAATATTACAGAGTGAGCCTGGATAAAGCCGTCCATTTTTATACTATTGATGCCAAAGAAGGGCTCACTTCCCCACAATCACGGGACAACTTGTCCGGGAAATCGGACAAATTGTTCAGAAATCAACGCCACAGGGGTTGAAGTCCGGCCGGCATACCCTAGAAGCGGTCAAAGGGGCAGGCCACGACCAACGGCCGGATAAAGTTTGTTGGGTGTTTACGAATCGGGAAGGATGTAAAAGAGGCAATCGCTTTGGGCAATTTCCTGGTTGGTCGTCACCATCATGAGCCGACTGGGATGAAGCAACCGAAGCTCCCCATGGTGTACCGAGAATATGTTTGAATTGAGATTTCGGCCGGTGCCATCTTTTGCCCATAGGGCTTCCAAGCCCCATGCCCCGACCCAACCCAGCCGTTTATGCGAGGGCAAGATCCCAAAATTCAAGCCATCAACATCCGGAGGAAGCGTGAGGTCGGCACCAGGAACCGGCGCATGGTCATAGGCGACCGTCGCGCCTTTTTGTAATTCCACACGAATGGGATGTTGAGCGACCGTCACCGGGGCGGAGAGATCGGAAAGATGCATGGCGTGGGCATACCGGGTCAACCCACGATAGGCCAGGTCATCGGCCTTGGGATCTTTTGCCCCTCCCGCTTCAATGGTGACCGTCGGCCAAGCCTGTTCCGTGGCTTCCATCAAAGTCCCTAGCCGCAAATCAGTGACGATGAGATGATCACAAAATATTCCAGTTAAGGTTTCCTGCATCATTCCGTTCAATGTTGTGACACCATACGCCGGACTTCGACCCGACGTGTTATGCAGATCAATCAAGGCTTCGGGTTGCGCACGATGTAGTTCGTGCAGCATGGCTTGGGCGACAATCCCTTCTCGTCCCTCAAACGGCGAGCGAAAGCACCGATTCAGATCTTTGCCTTCAGGTGCGCATCGATGAGAAAACAGTGGATCGGTCAAAGCCGCTCCAATGGAGCCAATAAAACAGAGCAAATTGACTTGAGGTTGTTGGCCTTCCTTGATCCAGCGGTGAAGAGCACGGACACCTGAGGGCTCGTTCCCATGCAATAAAGTACTCACAGCCCGTGTGCGCGTGCCATCCAGGCCTGGAAGCCATAGAAACGTCGGTTCCCCCAACTTCACCAGAAAGTCTTCCACCGTCGACCCTACTTCCTCCGGGGTAGGCGCCTCCCACCTTGGTATCATCGAGATAGAATCTGTGTGGTTCATTCAGGATTCAGTCTCCATTGGGAAACTGGTGCGCCAGTGCGTGACGCTTGAAGATAGTCTTCAAGCATGTTC
>QJYE01000474.1 GCA_003235785.1 Nitrospirota bacterium | reverse complement strand
ATTGAGCAAGCTGCAATTTACAAAAAACTCCAAATTGAAAAATCACCCCCACTTGACTTCGTAGACATAGGAAACCACTAGACATACTCGAAAAAGTCATTCCCCCAAAACTACAGATTGGGTTGATGAACCAGAAGATCAGCGACCGTGCATAAGGATGCCAACGGGCCAAAAACCACTCTAACCGATTTTTCCAAGATTCCTACAGACATGCATTGACACCTTTCAAGGCCCTTGACTAGACTCTGTCAGGTAAATCCCCCAATTTTAGGGGGTGTCAACTCATCTGTTATTTAGGAGAATGCTTGTCTCATGGTTAAACGACGCTCTCTTCAGGAAGACACAGTTGCCCTTAAGACCAAAGTGAAAGAATCCTCAGCAAAGAGTGAAAACCCTGAAGGAAACCCGGATATTCGATCCCTGCGAAAACGATTAAAACGAGCGCAACGAAAAGTTCGATTAGTGAAACAAAAAGAAATGGCACGGACCGCCAAAAAGGCTGGAGACGGGAAATAAGACGGCAAAGCCATGATCAAGCAGAAATTTGGAGGAATTGTATATGCGTGACGATCAAAAAAATATTGATGATGAATTTTCAGATCAAACGGAATTCGTCTCATTGGATAGCAAAACCACCTTACCCAAAGACGAATTAGTCGATGAAATGGCCGATGCCATTACAGCCGAATCCGAAGAAGAGACGACAGACATCGTGGCCTCAGCTGAATCGGAAGAGGAAACGGAACAAGAAGAAGAATTCGTCGAAGAGCCGGTAAAAGACGAGATCGACATTCAAATCGATCTTTTAAATGACTCAGATTGGGTCGTCCGCCGCGAAGCCATTATTACTCTAGGCGAAATGGGCGATGAACGGTGCGTCGAACCGATTGTTCGATGCTTGCGGGACGGCGACTGGCAAGTACGGGAAGCGTCGGTCGAAGCTCTGGCCATGATCGGCTCTCCTGCCGTCGAACTACTTCTTCGCTATATTCGCGATTATGATGCCAGAAAATCCGTCATTAAAACGTTGGGGAAAATTAATGATGAACGAGTCCTCGATCCCCTCATTTCTTTGCTCCACAATGATGAATTCAAAGACGACGCCACCTGGGCATTGGCCGAACTGGGAAAACCCGCTGTTGGCCGCCTATTGGAATTATTGAAGGACCCTGATGAAGGCATCAGGAAACAAGCCATCCTGGCATTAGGAGAAATTAAGGATGCCAGTTGCGTGGATGCGTTAATTGAAAGCTTGAAAGATTCGGATTGGTTTACCCGCCTGTCAGCTGCCTCTGCCTTGGAAAAAATCGGCGATCCCCGTGGGCGTGAAGCGGTGAAACCATTAATGAAAGATCCAGATTTGGTCGTACGACTTCGGATCGAACGGATGCTGGCTGCCTGGAAAAAGCAGGCGGTTAGCGCCTAAGGGCACGAAATTAGGGTAGAACTGTCTGCAACTCTTGACGGAGTTCTTCTAATAAATGAGGCGGGAGGTTTTGGCCCTGGGCTAATGTCGCCTGGGCCTCGCGAACTTTTTGTTTTACCGTTGCAATTTTTTGGGTAAGTGGGCCTTGAGGATCAAGAGCCACAGCCTCATCTAAATGATGAAGGGCCTGTTCAAATTCGGCTGATGCCTCTTCAAAATGATAGTCCAACAAGTAGGCTCGCCCTTCTAAAAATCCTTCCTTGGCTTTCAACATCTTCCGTTGCATTTGAACTGTTTGATCAAGACCAATCGTACTTTCCAAGACCTCGCCTGATAAATCCCGCAAGGTTTGCTTGACCACATCCGGTTGCTGCCCAGTGTAATAGCCTGCCCCGAACACCACACCGAGGAGAAGACACCATCGAATAATCTTCATAGACACCCCCGTCGATCGGTCGTGATATGGTGAAGAAATACCAGTGCAACTCGATGCCGCCCAGGTAAATATGAAAGCAGAGAAAAAGGCCAGGAAATGAAAGGGAATCCAGGGACGACAGGAACCTCGAGTTGTCCTATGCTAACACTCAACCTGAAACGGGACAACTGACAAACAAATCCCCATTCTCCGATCAGGCTGGGTGGCCACCCATTTTACCGACCAACAAGCCTAACACGCATATCTAAGCAAGCTTTTCTTCTACAGACGACATGGCATCTTGAAGCAAAGGCGTATAAGCTCGCGCCACATATTCTTTCAACATGCGACGCGCACTAAATCTGGGAGCCCCGGTCCGTATGGCATTTTTAACAATCGTACACCACCCATGAGGAATCCCATCAATGCCTCGATCATAGTATAAAGGAATGACGTCTTTTTCCAGGAGTGTGTAAAGGCTTTCAAAATCCCAGGCATCCTGCTTCTCATCATCAATTGGTTCATCAGGCAGGGGCACGGCCCAACCATTTGACCCATCATACCCCTCTTTCCACCAACCATCCAACACACTCAAATTGGGCACACCATTTAAGGTGGCCTTCTGACCACTCGTTCCGCTAGCCTCCAAAGGCGGACGGGGATTATTCAGCCATACGTCCACTCCCTGGACCAGAAATTTCGCGACATGCATGTCATAATCCTCGACAAACGCAATATGGCCACCTAAATCATGGGCTTTGGCAAATTGATAAATACGATGGATTAATTCACGCCCAAACTGATCGGCAGGATGCGATTTTCCTGCAAAAACAATTTGAACAGGCATCCAGGGGTTCAGGAGAATCTTTTTCAGCCGTTCCAAATCCGAAAACAGCAACGTGGCACGTTTATACGTGGCAAACCGCCTGGCAAAACCCAACGTCAGGGAATGCGGCTCAAACAAGGCGCCACTCGCCAACACTTGCGTCGGCTCCATCGTCCCATCCATCCATCCTACCCGTGCCCGCTGACGAATAAAAATGAGCATCTTTCGTTTCAGAAACTGTCTGGCCTCCCATAATTCCTCATCTGGAACTCCTTCAATACGCTTCCAAAGCTCTAGATCATCGCACCGATCCCGCCAGTCGGGTCCCAAATATTTTCGATATAAGACATCCATTTCCTTTGCAATCCACGTGGGAACATGCACCCCATTGGTGACACTGTGGATAGGCACATCCTGCATCAGGCGTTCCGGCCATAAGATGTGGAACATTTTTTTTGAGACCTGTTCATGTTCACAGCTCACGCCATTAATGAAGGAGGCCAGACGAATAGGTAAAGTCGTCATGTGGAATTTATCCGGTGATAATTCCGGATGACGACCCAACGCCATAAAATCTTCCTGCGTAAGCCCTAGATCCTCCCACCACCATTGGCAATGCTCGCGAATAAGGTCTGCCGAAAAAACATCGTGACCAGCGGGGACCGGAGTATGGGTCGTAAAGACCGTACTTGCACGAACCTGATCGGCCGCCTCCGCCAAGAGCATCCCTTGCTGAACGAGCTCCCTGATCCTTTCAACCAAAAGAAAGGCCGGATGGCCTTCATTGGCATGCCACACGTGAGGATCATGCCCCACAACGCGTAAGGCCCGCACCCCGCCGATGCCCAGCAATAACTCCTGACAGAGCCGTGTGCGATGATCTCCCCCATAGAGTCTGGCAGTCAGATGACGATCCTCGGGTGAATTTTCCGGTGTATCGGTATCCAAGAGATATAACGAGACCCGCCCCACTTGGATCTGCCAAATCACACACGTGACCATTCGGCTCCCCAGCCGAACTTGAACCTTGGCTAATTCCCCGGCTGGCGTTCGCGCCAGCTCAATCGGCATCAACAAAGGATCCACTGAATCATACACCGCTTCCTGCCACCCTTCGGGATTAATGACTTGCCGAAAGTAGGCCTGGCTATACATAAAGCCCACCGCAACCACTGGAATCCCTAGATCACTGGCTTCTTTGAGATGATCCCCGGCAAGTATCCCCAATCCCCCGCTATACAGAGGCACCGAGCGGTGCAAGCCGAATTCTGCTGAAAAATAGGCAATCGTCCCCCCTCGCAAGTGAGGATAGGTCGTGCCAAACCAGTGATCCTGGTTTCCCATATACTCATGAAAGGCCTTCATGGCGGACTGATACCGGCGAATAAACTCCATATCCTGTCGGAGCATTTCCAGTCGGCTAGGATCAATTTCTGCCAGCTGTCGCATAGGATCATGATGGGTCAAGCGCCACAAGGTCGGATCGAAATATGAAAAAAGTGATCGTCCCTCCAAAGACCAACTCCACCATAAATTATGAGCTAATTCCGAGAGTTGTTTAAATTCCGTAGGTAGGGTTCGAGAGAGATTATCCACAAAGAGGCCTCACAAGGTCTAAATAAGATGGCATCACGAAGTGACTTCGTGCACCAATAAATACATCCATGTTACGAGAGATATTAAGGGATGGACGACCTAAATTCACGCATTCCCGACAGGTCGACTGGCTCCAGCCTGAGCAAGCGAGACGACAATGGCAAAACGCTCTCCCACAATCCGCGTGGCCTTGTTCATATACTTCGCCAACTCCTTGGCTTCATCTGCTGGAAGATCACGGCGAAATTGGGGATGAAGCCCCCACCATGTCTCCACTTCTTCCCCTTGAGTGCGCGACACCACACTGATAAGCTTAATTAAACCCTCACCCGTCGTCCCATCAGGAGCAGCAAGAGGGGTGGCCGAGCTGGCCGGCACCGCCGATGCACCCACTGGGCCTTTGGACTTCTCATCTGAAACACCCGCAGGAGGGGAGGAGGTTTGACCACCCGGTTTTGCCGCATCCTCAAAGAGGGTTTTCAACGCCGGCACCACGGCAGACCCACACAAAAACGCGGCAGAGGTAATTTCCTGCTTACCAGGTGCCCCGGCTTTGGTGGCCACTCGCTCTGAAAAAAATTGAAAAAATTGATCGCGTTCTTTGGTTTGATCAGTCACGACAAACTTAAACCGCTCATACACCTCTCGACTCTCGGAAACCGCTTGCCCAACCGACAGCATGACTTCCATCTCATCAATTTCCGTCGAACTCAGGGAGGGGGCCAACACGGTTTTCAATTGATGCGCAACAGCATCTTCAAGACTATTCATAAAGTCCCGCTGAGCCTGGATGGGGATATAAAAGGCCGAAAGTCGATCCACCAGGTTAAACAACATGCGAAGAAACTCTAAATAAATATCCCATTCCTGCTTCCGCTGAAGCTTTAGGGCCTGTTGTTGGTCGGACCGTTTGATCAGGTTTACGGATTCACGAGCCACGCTCATCATCGTATGAGCCAAATCTTTGAGGATACTGTCGAAATTTTCTGTGTTATTAGGTGCCATAAGTTTGTCCTTTTGTAAATGAAGGAGAAGTATAACTGAGGGCTCAAAGGCCTGTCCAAACCTTCATCATGGCGCGTTGCAACCCACTACGACCTATGCTATACACGGCAAACCCAAATTATCGCATAATCGAACACCATCTGCCTGCCGCTTTTTCTAGTAGAGATTCATGGATTCGACACCTACAAGCCCAAAAACCTATGTCCTCAAGCGCCCGCTTGAGTATGCCTCCGCCCCCACACTCTCCCGCAATTACGAAGAAGAACTGAATCCCCAGCAACTCGCTGCGGTCGAGGCAGTGGATGGACCGGCCCTCGTCATTGCCGGAGCTGGCAGTGGGAAGACACGCACGCTCGTCTATCGCGTCGCCCGGCTCATTGACCTCGGCATTGCCCCCAGCTCTATTTTACTGCTGACTTTTACCCGAAAGGCCGCACAGGAAATGTTGGAACGGGTCGGCGTCCTGATCGGACTCCGGAGCCAACAGGTCAGTGGGGGAACCTTTCATTCCGTAGCCAACCTTCTCTTACGCCGATACGGTCGACCCGTCGGATTAGAACCGGGGTTTACAATTTTAGATCGAGGCGATTCCGAGGATTTATTGAGCCTCTTACGCGGTCAAATCGGGCTAGCCGACATGGGCAAACGCTTTCCACGGAAACATACCATTGCCGAAATGTTTGGCAAAACGGCCAATACCCTGGCAAGCCTGGAAGACATCGTCCTCAACGAATATAGCCATTTTGGTAATTTTCTGACTGAATTATCCAAATTGCAAGCGGCCTATGAAGCTGCAAAGCGACAACGGCAACTCGTGGATTACGATGACTTGCTCGTCAAATTACTCGAACTCGTGGTCGTGGACCAGGAAGCCCGAGAAACAATAAGCCAAGCGTTTCGCTATATCCTCGTTGATGAATATCAGGACACGAATCGCCTGCAAGCCTCGTTGGTGCGTAACATCGCCGCCACCCATCACAACGTCATGGTCGTGGGTGATGACTCGCAATCGATCTATGCCTTTCGCGGCGCGACCTTTCGCAACATCATGGAATTCCCTGACTTGTTCCCCGACACCACCATCTACAAATTGGAAGAAAACTACCGCAGCACACAGCCTATCCTCCAGCTCGCCAACAAGCTCATTGCCGCCGCGCCTGAAAAATATAGCAAAACGCTATTTACCCGACAAAAAGAAGGCCCGTTACCTGCCCTGGTTCAAGCCATGGGCGAGAACACCCAGTCTCGGTTTATTGCGCAAAAAATCTTAGAGCTACGAGATGAGGGGATCGCCTTAAATGAAATCGCCGTGCTGTTCCGATCCAGCTTTCATGCCTTTGACCTGGAATTGGAACTCACGCGCCGGAATCTTCCCTTCATTAAACGAGGCGGCTTCAAATTTGTCGAAACCGCCCATGTCAAAGACTTACTCGCCCACTTGCGGGTCATTCACAATCCGTTAGACACGGTCAGTTGGAATCGCCTGCTCCTCTTACTCGAAGGCGTCGGCCCCAAAAAAGCAAACGATCTCATCGCCATGATCTTGCAAGCCCACGGCAACTATGAAGGGCTCAAACAGAGTACAGGCCGGTCTGGCG
>QJYE01000282.1 GCA_003235785.1 Nitrospirota bacterium | reverse complement strand
GTTACTGCAAGCACTCTTTATATTCTTTATCCCAAGCTGGCCGGCTCCCTGTCAAAGAGAATGAACTTGCGGGATAAAATATAATGGCTCTCTCTTCGGTTCCCTTCCAAACATCAATCTGACATTAGCCTATTTCCAAAAATATTCTGAATGGCTAGTCTGGGGATGGCTCCTTGGCGAATGATACGGAAAACCGGTTCGACTTGGAGCACGGTGGAGGGTTGACCGCCTGGTGTTGGGCCACCATCTAAGATGAGATCGATTGCTGACTCAACTTGTTGGATGACTTCTTCGACTGATTGCGCTGGAGGATGGCCGGTGCGGTTGGCACTGGTGCCGGTTAAGGGTCCGGTCTGCTTCAAGAGTTGGCACACGCGTGGATCATTGGGTTGGCGTAGGCCGATGGTCCCCTGTTCACTCATTAACACGGGCGAGATATTAGGTTTGGCTTTGAGGACAAGCGTTAGGAGGCCTGGCCAGAATTCCTGAATAAGTTTTTTCGCAATTTCAGGAACGTCCTCGACCAATTGCTCCAGCTGGGAATGGTCGGCAATTAAGACCGGAAAGGGTTTGTGGTCACGATGGCCTTTGATAGCCAACAACCGTTCTAGTGCGGTCGGCTGAAAGGCTCCAACGGCTAAGGCATAAAAACTATCGGTCGGAATGGCGAGGACACCACCCGATTGGACACAACCAACGGCTTGTTCAATGACTTGTGGAGAAAGGGGAATGTGGAAGGGAAGGATCACGGCCATACTTAAGGTGCCAATCTGACCTCTAGCAAGGATCAATACGATCAAAACAGCCCTATTTGTATCAAGCAATCATCTATGAGCTATTTCATGAGCTTTCACCCCAACCCTACCCTCTCCCTCAATGGCGAGGGAAATTGGAAAAACCTCTTACAGGTTACAGCACCCGGTGGGCAATATCGGAGCGATAATAGCAGCCTTGAAACTGAATGGGAGCGAGTGCTGCATAGGCTTGCTGTTGTGCACTTCGGATGGTATCAGCCAGCGCCGTGACCCCTAAGACTCTTCCGCCATTGGTGAGAACCGCCTGTTCAGACCGCGTGGTTCCCGCATGAAAGACCACCACGGATTCCGTCGGTTGTTCCGGCAATCCGGTGATGGGCAATCCCGTCGGATAGGAACCCGGATAGCCCGCCGATGTGAGCACTACGCACACAGCCGCCTGCTGATGCCACGTCACCTGGACTTGATCCAAGCGGTGCTCGACCACAGCTTCGATAATATCCAGGAGGTCTGTTTGTAAGAGCGGCAACACGACTTGCGTTTCAGGGTCGCCAAATCTGGCATTAAATTCGAGCGCATAGGGCTTGCCATCTTTGATCATGAGGCCGGCATAGAGTACACCATAAAACGGACTCCCAACCCTTGTTAAGCCCACGACAGCAGGATTCAACACCTCTTCCACAATACGCCGTTGAAGCTCAGGCGTGGCGAGTGGGGCTGGAGCATAGGCCCCCATGCCTCCAGTGTTGAGCCCGGTATCTCCTTCACCAATGCGTTTGTGATCTTGCGCAGGGATCATGGGAATCACCGTCCGGCCATCCGCAAAAGCCATGACCGTCAATTCTTCGCCCTCCAAAAATTCTTCCAGGACCACGCGTGCCCCGGCTTCCCCAAACCGCTGATCCCCCAACATGCTCTTGACCGCCTCTTGAGCTTCCACTTTCGTGGCGCAAATGATGACCCCTTTGCCTTGAGCGAGGCCATCGGCCTTGACCACAATGGGCAGGTCACACGTTTCCAGCCAGGTGAGGGCCACGTCCAATTGATCAAAGGTTCGAGAGGCCGCCGTCGGAATGTTTTCACGCACCATCAATTCTTTGGCGAAGGATTTACTCGACTCGATGCGAGCGGCATTGCGGGTGGGGCCAAAGATCCGCATTTTGGCTTTTCGAAATTCGTCAGCAATCCCCAACGATAAGGGCAGCTCTGGACCGACAACCGTCAGATCAATGGCGTGGTCTTTGGCAAACGCTTGCAGACCGGATAGGTCATCTACTTTTATGGGTACGCATTCAGCCAACTGAGCGATTCCGGCATTCCCCGGCGCACAGTA
>QJYE01000229.1 GCA_003235785.1 Nitrospirota bacterium | reverse complement strand
AAGTTCTTCGGGTGGGGCACTCCCCGAATCCACATACCCGGGAGAAATGGCGTTGACTGTGATGCCATGGGGCGCCAACAGTTTGGCTAATGTTTTGGTGAGAATGAGGACGCCCGCTTTGGCAATGTAATGGGCGGTGACATGTGGTTGCGCTTCCATCTTGTCCACATTGGCCATGCCAAATGAAATGATTCGTCCATATTTTCTGGCTTGCATCCCTGGAGCCACGGCTTTAGCTAGATAAAACACCGGATCCAAATTATTCGTGAACATTTCTGACCAGCCTTCTGGCGTTTCTTCGAATAGAGGAACCCGATGATACGGACCCGCACCATTAATGAGGGCGTCGATCCGGCCATATGTTTCTTCAACGTGCTTCACGAGTCGAGTCGCCTCATTTGGTTGCGACACATCACATTGAATGGCCAAGGCCGTTCCACCCTGTCCTTCAATGGTGTGTTTCACCTCTTCTGCCTCCCGATGGCTCGTACGATAGCAGATCGCGACGGTCCAGCCTTCTTTGGCTACATCCAACGCCACTCCACGTCCAATGCCCCTAGCTCCTCCCGTAATTAACGCCACACGTTCTGCCATATCTTCTCTCCTCATGATTTGCGGAATTGCCTCATATTAGTGTTTCGCTATTGAATTGGTCTTTACCCTCACCCCGACCCTCTCCCTTAAAGGGCGAGGGAGCGCAGAAATGTCTGACTTGAAAGTGAACACACTAAAGAACAGACTACGTCGGATCGCTCACTTACGCATCGCGATACGTTTTTCCAATTCCTGCAACACGTTTTTCGTTCGGCTTGAAAAGACCTGGTTTTTCGGATCTTTCGATTCTTTGATAAAGTCCTGAAGATCTTCCATCGTATCGAGATCACGCAACATCGGCAGAACTTTGACGGACAGGCGCAGCAATTGAGCTTTTTCTTTCGTGAGGGAAAGGACTTGATCCGTGGACCAGGGAATCTGTTCAAAGAGTTCCGGTACAGGCGACCGGAGCCCAATCAGGTAATACCCGCCATCGACCGTGGGACCCACAACGATGTCATGATTTTGGAGATTCTTCAATGCCGTAGAAATAAGGGAGACTGTGATACCGGGAATATCCGTGCCTATGATGATGGCCGACTGATAGGGTGACCCGAGCGCCAACTGAAAGGCATGCGCCATACGCGAACCAAGATCCGGGCCCACTTGCCCCCAGATAGGAATGTTAAAACGGGCCTTCATCGCTCCAAAGAACGGATGTTCCGGGGTTGGGGCTCCAGCTAATATTCGATCACACGCTTGAAGTGACTTGCATTTTTCGAGCAAATCCAACACCAGGCTTCCATGAAGGCTGGCGGCTTCATCCGGCGTGAGAGGCGGGCAAAGCCGTGTTTTGACGTATCCTTCTACCGGAGCTTTGGCAAAAATAATGAGAGCTGCGGAATTCGGCGGGGGAGTTGATCGCATTCGACCATGGCCTTGTTGCGGGGAACCAGAGCGCCGCATGCGTGAAGGGTTACCGGACATGGTGGTAATACCGTTGAAGACGCTGTGGGCTCCATCCCATCCAATAGAGAAATCGCAAGACCCACATTTGCAAAATGGTTCGGAGGGGACCTTGCTGCTCCCATCGTCTGAATGAGGTTGTGACGGTTTCTTCTAAAGCCACGACGGTTCCCTTTCGTTTCAATCGTTGACTGAATTCAATATCTTCCATCAGAGGTATGTCGGCAAAGCCTCCCAGGGATTCGAAAACGGCTCGACGCACAAACAGAGCTTGATCCCCGGTACAGATTCCCGAGAACCGTGAACGATGATTCATCATACGGCTCACAAGCCAGGCATACCCTTCATCGCATGGAAACCGCACATCAAATCGCCCTCCAACGTGATCAGAATTTTTCATGGCCTGCTCGATCAGGCTTTTGGCATTGTGCGGCAACTGCGTATCGGCATGCAAAAAAAGGAGGAGGTTGGCTGTGGCTTCTGCCGCCCCCGCATTCATTTGCCTCGCCCGTCCTTTGGGGCCAGCCATGATCCGGCAATGGGAATGAGGCGCTGACTTTAGAAACGCGTTCGCCACTTCCACCGTTG
>QJYE01000551.1 GCA_003235785.1 Nitrospirota bacterium | reverse complement strand
AAAGTTTAAGTCTCAAGAACAGAAGACGTTGAGTCGTAGGGTTCGATCCGGGAAGTTCACCTTAGTGTGATCCACGAAGTCTTTCTGTCTGACGACGGTGAAGTTGATTGTCCTCAAAGTTCACGAGACGGTTACGAAAGGGGCAAGCACGTGGATCAAAACCGGATCAGCGTCGTGCCTCCACAATCAAGAGGTTGACATAAAGTTCGTATAGATGATGTGTTGGACGTTTACTCTTCTGCTCTCCATGAGGACTTTTGATACACGTGCGGAGATTTTCCGAGGTAAACCTCTGCTGCTTCCATGAGGGTTTCAGAAAGCGTAGGATGAGGATGAATCGAGAAAGCCAGATCCTGGGCCAAAGCCCCCATTTCAATGGCGAACACCCCCTCCCCGATCAACTCACCTGCTCCGGAACCAACAAGTCCCATCCCCAGAATTTGCCCGGTTTCAGGATCCAGAATCAATTTGGTGAAGCCATCTGGTCTCCCAAGAGTCTGCGCTCTTCCTGAGGCGCCCCAGGGAAATTTTGCTACGTTGATTTCTCGATTCATGTTTTGCGCTTCGGCTTCCGTTAGCCCAGCCCAGGCAATTTCGGGGTCGGTAAAAACGACTGCAGGAATCGCCCGATGATCAAATATTTCTTCTTTTCCAGCAATCACTTCGACTGCGACGCGAGCCTCCGCGGCCGCTTTATGAGCCAGCATCGCTCCCCCCACGACATCTCCAATGGCGGAAATCGAGGCGTCTGTGGTTTTCTGCTGATTATCGATCTCGACAAATCCGTTTTCATCGGTCTTGACCTTGGTGTGTTCCAGTCCGATTCCGGTTGAGTTGGGTTGACGGCCTACGGAAACCAGGATTTGATCAAACATCAGTTCTTTTTCAGAGACCGCCCCTTCCAAGACGGCTTTAAACCCGGACTTCTTTTTCTCAACGGATTGGACTCTGGTTTTGAGAAAAATATTTTCAAACTGTTTGTTTAACCTCAACTGAAGCGGTCTGACCAAATCCGTATCCACGCCTGGGAGCAAGCGGTCCATCATTTCCACAACCGTCACTTTGCTCCCGAGGGCCGCATACACCGTTCCCATTTCCAGACCGATATAACCTCCCCCGACGACCAGAATTTTTTTGGGTAAGTCATCTAGTTCCAGCGCGGAGGTGGAATCCAAAGCCGGAGGATCGAGTGTTGCAAACATTTCCGGAAGAATGGGTCTGGAACCTACGGCAAGAATACAATGGTCAAAACCTATCCTATCCTTGCCGGAAACCACGATCGTATTGGAATCCAGAAAAATTCCATGTCCTGTCACGAAATGGACCCCTCGCTTTTTACAGAGCGTAACCAGACCGCTGGCCATTTTATCCACCACTTGGTTCTTCCATTTTCGTATTTGGCCGATATTGATCTTGGGTTCACCAAATTCGATTCCCCAGTCTTTTGCCTCACGAGTCTCATTGATGAGTTTTGCCAGGTGGAGTAACGCTTTCGAAGGAATGCAACCCCGATGGAGGCAGACTCCTCCAGGCTTCTGCCCAGAATCCACAAGGGTCACGTTCATGCCCATGTCCGCCGCAAGAAATGCCGCAGCATAACCTCCCGGACCCCCTCCCAGAACCAGAAGGTGTTTTTTGTTCATGTTAGTCATCATCGTTATCCTTCCAACAGTAACTCTTGATACGTTTCCAGTTCGTGCGCAATCAATCGTGAAAACCGGACCGCATCTGCGCCATCAATGACCCGATGATCGTAAGAAACACTGAAAGGCAGAATTAACCGTGGCTGAACTTCGTTATTTTTCCATACTGGGACTTGCTTGTTGCGTGAGAGCCCCACCACTGCAACGTCTGGCGGGTTAACCAACGGAGTAAACCCTGTTCCACCAATGCCGCCAAGATTTGAGATGGAGATGTTTCCACCTCGCAATTCTTCTAGAGAGACTTTGCGATCACGGGCCTTCTCCGATAACTCTGTTAATTCAATAGCCAGTTCGGTAAAACTTTTTTGATCCACATTTTTTAAAACAGGAACGATTAGGCCCGATGGTGTATCAACCGCCACCCCGATATTGAAATATTTTTTATAGATGAGTTCTTTGGTAGAAAAATTCAGGCTGGCATTGAATTGTGGCAAAGCCTTTAATGCGGCAACGACCGCTTTCAACACAAATACCGTAATCGTCAGTTTGCCACCCTTCTGCTTCACATACTCAATATTCTTATCTCTCATTTTTTCCAGTTCAGTAATGTCGGCTTCGTCAAACTGAGTGACCAGAGGAATTCTTGGCCAGGCAGATGAAAGATTCTCGGCGACCTTCCGGCGTAAGGATGACAGTGGTTTCGTTTCGATGGGACCCCATTGGGAAAAATCCGGTAATTCCTCGACGGCTGGCGCACCTGATAATGAACCAGATTGAAGAAGCTGTTTGGCATGAGCCGTGACATCATCAGGAGTAATTCGACCACCCCGTGCAGTCCCCTTCACCATGGAAAGATCAATCCCCAGATCTCGGGCCAGCCTTCTTGCGGCGGGTCCGGCCGGGATCAGTTTCCCCGCGGGCTTTTCCTCAACAGGCAAGGAAGATTGTTCTTCAGGTTCCTCGGAAAACGGGGAGAGCTGGCCCTCTTCATCTGCAGGTTTTTTGTCCCCATTTAGGGTTTTTGTTCTCGCAGGCTTTTTCCCCTCCTGGATTTCCGCTTCCGGTTTTTCGCTGGATGCATCACGTTTATCCAGAGTGAACAATATCTGACCGACTTTAACCGTATCGCCTTTTTTAATATGGATACTTTCAATTTTTCCCGTATGCGGGGAAGGGAATTCAATAAGCGCCTTGTCGGTTTCCAATTCCATGAGAACTGAATCTTTGGTGACTTCATCGCCTTTGGAAACCAGGATGTTCACCACATCGCAAGTTTCTATTCCATCTCCTAATTCAGGAAGCACAATTTCTTCGCTCATGATGTCAACGGATTTTTCTTTTCAGAGTCAATATTTAAATCTTTGATAGCTTGTTGAACGGTGTTTTTTTCAATTTTATTTTGCCGGCTCAGCGCATCCAGCGTAGCCAGAGTCATACATTCTGCGTCGACCTCAAAAAATCTGCGTAGTGCTGGCCGGGAATCACTTCGACCAAACCCATCCGTGCCCAGGACAATCAATCCGCCTGGAACCCAGGGATAAATTTGCTCAGCAACCAGTTTCATATAATCCGACACAGCAATAAAGGGGCCCTCTTCTTCTTTCAGAACGGATTCAATATATGAAACTCTTGGGGGTTCAATAGGGTGCAAGCGATTCCACCGGTCGACTTCCAACGCATCTCTTCGCAACTCTTTATAGCTGGTCACGCTCCAGACATCGGCGGAGACATGAAAACGTTCTGCCAGAATAGTCTGAGCCCGCATGGCTTCCATAATCAGACTTCCACTTCCAAACAGATGAGCTTTTATCATTTTTGGACCTGTGGGCCCCGGCTTAAACTTATAGATTCCCCTTAATATGCCCTCGCGGTGGTGTTCTTGCATTTTCGGCATGGCATAATTTTCATTACCTAGAGTAATGTAATAAAAGATGTCCTCCTGCCTCTCATACATTCTTCGAATGCCATCCTGAATAATGACCGCGATTTCATAGGCGAAGGCTGGATCGTACGCGATTAGATTAGGAACGGTCGCTGCAAGCAAATGACTGTGACCGTCCTGGTGCTGTAATCCTTCTCCATTGAGGGTGGTTCGTCCAGAAGTGCCTCCCAACAGGAACCCTTTGCTTCTCATATCCCCTGCCGCCCATATCAAATCGCCGATGCGTTGAAATCCAAACATAGAATAAAAAATAAAAAAGGGAATCGTATTGATGCCATGAGTGCAATAGGCCGTTCCGGCAGCAATAAAAGATGCCATTGAACCGGCTTCATTGATCCCTTCTTCCAGAATTTGCCCGTCCTTGGCTTCTCGGTAATACAACAGTTGTTTTGAATCGACAGGCTCATACAGTTGGCCTTGGCTGGCATAGATGCCATACTTTCGAAATAAAGGCTCCATCCCAAAAGTCCTGGCCTCGTCTGGCACGATCGGGGTGATAAATTTTCCTATCTCCTTGCTTCCCAAAAGACGATTAAAAATCTGCACAAAGGCCATGGTGGTGGAGACTTCTCGTTCACCGGATCCTTCGAAAAACTCTTGAAACAACTCATGTTCAGGCATTGGCAAAGGAGGTGCCTTCTTGGGATTTCGATTCGGGAGATAACCTCCGAGGGATTTTCTTCTTTCCTGCAAATATTTGATTTCGTCACTGTCATCCGAAGGTTTATAATACGGAGCGTCCACCACTTCTTGATCATCAAGATCAATTCCCAGTCGGGAACGGAAAGTCATCAATTCCGTTTCATTCAATTTCTTTTGCTGGTGCGTTACATTTCGTCCTTCTCCGGCTTCACCCAATCCATAACCCTTAATCGTTTTGGCGAGAATGACAGTTGGAGCGCCCTTGAAATTGACAGCCGCATGATAGGCGGCAAACACTTTTTCCAGATCGTGTCCTCCGCGCCTCATTTTCTGCAGATTTTCGTCAGTCAGATGTTCCACCAGCTTGAGAAGCTCAGGAGACGCGCCGAAAAAATGTTCCCGGATAAATTGTCCAGATTCCACGCTGTATTTCTGATACCATCCGTCTACTACTTCGCCCATTCTGTGGCGAAGTAATCCGTCATGATCCTTGTCCAGTAGTGGATCCCAGTCAGCACCCCAGATGACCTTAATCACATTCCATCCGGCCCCCCGGTACGCGGCCTCCAGTTCCTGAATCACTTTTCCATTCCCACGAACCGGACCGTCCAATCGTTGCAGATTGCAATTGATGACAAAAATCAGGTTGTCCAGCTTCTCCCTGGTAGGGAGAGTCAAACTTCCCATGCTTTCCGGTTCATCGGATTCGCCATCTCCCACAAACACCCACACTTTGGATTGGGAGGTATCCAGTAAACCGCGTTGTTCGAGATATCGGTTGAATCGGGCTTGATAGATTCCCATGAGAGGCGCCAGCCCCATAGAGACCGTAGGGAATTGCCAGAAGTTTGGCATCAACCAGGGATGGGGATAAGAAGATAACCCTCCTCCCGTCTGTAATTCCCTCCGAAAATTTTCCAGGTGTTCTTCGGACAACCGTCCTTCCAGAAACGCACGAGCGTAAATGCCGGGAGAGGCGTGACCTTGAAAATACACCTGATCCCCTGAAGAATGTTTATTGGGTGCACGAAAAAAATGATTAAACCCGACTTCCAACAGCATGGCCAATGAAGCAAATGTGGAAATATGTCCACCAATTCCCGGACAGGTACGGTTTGCCCGAACGACCATCGCCATGGCATTCCAACGCACCAGACTTCTGATCCGTTTCTCCAGTGCGATATTTCCAGGATACGTCGGTTGTTGGTGGGCAGGTATCGTATTGACATACGCCGTATTCGCCGTAAAAGGCAGAGGATGTCCTGCTTTGTCCATTTCCTCCTGAAGGCGCCTGAGAATAAAAACCGCGCGGTCTTTTCCGGATTCCCTTAAAATATAATCCAGAGAATCAACCCACTCCTGGGTTTCCTCGGGATTAAGATCTCTCAAGGGCGTCCTGTCCGTTCGATTTTCTTGTGATGACGTATTCATCTATTATCCTGGTCTAATAATATGAAATGGCTCTCTTAAGATCTCATATGGTCAAAAAAGTGTATGTCGGCAGCACAATTGGGACACAGGGCCTAAGAAACTAAGGTGGTGTGCTGGCTCTGTAGGTTCATGTTAGGCCTTCTTTCTTCCCAAGGACAACCGTTTTCGGAGTTGTAGTGTTTGCTCCTTGATTTTGCGTCGATGGTTCAGGACGGATTGGCTTCTTCCTAGCCAGACTTTTTCGGGTTGCAGATTGTTCTGACTTTTATGTTATCTCTTCGTGTTGTCGTGTGTCACGAACGCACCGATCGCTCCTTTCAGGTCGCCAGGGAGGTAATAGTGGGCTACTGCCGGAATTCAATTTTTCAGTGAGCGGTGTTAGCATTCGATCTTGCTGTGCGTCATCGGTTGATACAGTTGGCTGCGAGTGTGCTGAGTCCTTGCTTCTTTAGCCTGTGCTGCAATTCTGCTGAGATGTCACCTGGCCCGTTATCTCTGAGAAATTTCGGTCGTGGCTTTTCAGTTTACCCTGTGGTTTTTAGTGTTGCCTTCAACGGATTTGGGGTCTGATTTAGGGCACCCATTAGCAGGCGTTGTTAAGCGGACACACGTCTCCTCTGGTTGGAGTTCTTCTTTTTCTAGCCCTGTACTCTGCGTTCTCGCTCTGCTTGTGAGGCCCTTTATTGGCATCTGGGTCTTCATTAGGTTTTAGTGGCGCCTGCATTAGGATTAAGGCCGTTGAGGCCGTGTCGTCTGACTCGGTCTGTGCCTCTTGGCACATTCGTGCCACAGAACATGGTCAGTACCCGACGAATGTCTATGGCGAAGGTTCACAAATCCTGTGGCTTCCTCAAAGAAGCGGTTTCGTTTCTTGGCGTCAACTCCGTTGTGGCTCAGCATCGAGGCGTCTCAGGGCCTTCCTGTAGCGGGAGCAAACTAGGGGGTCAACAGTGGCCAATCAGATCTCGTGGTTCCGAACCAACCCCTATTCCAGCTCACGTCCGCATCCCGATTATGCAAAAGGAGCATCAAAGGACACTGTACCCCGCATGAGGGCATAACGGGCTCGTGCCAGTAGGGGCTGCGGCCCGGAGGGCCACGAAGACATTCGTCTTGGCGTTTGTGCGCTGGTAGAGCTGAGGAATAGTCGGGTCATCCCGCATCGAAAAGTAGGCCGCTTCGATGAACGACCAGGCCAAGTACGACTGTGTATTTTTCAAAAGGGGGTAA